>JAJTBM010000012.1 GCA_021286885.1 Rhodocyclales bacterium | reverse complement strand
GCGATAGCAAAAAACCCGGCACGCATGTGGCCGGGTTTTTTGTGTTTACTCGGCCATGGGGCGGGGCCGGGCCAGGGGCAGGGCGACCCCTTCTGCCTCGGGCCATAGCCCGGGGAACAGAAAGCGCAGGCTGAAAAACGGCAGGCCGGGCTCCAGACGGGCGACCCGGGAGGCGGAGCGCACCAGGCCCTGTTCAGTCAGGGTGGAGACAATCCGGCTCGCACTGCGGTCTGAGGTGTTGAGCATGGATTTGAAGCTGCCCCGCTCCATGCGCCCCTGGCGGAAAAGCTGGTACAGGGCTTTGCCCAGCGCTTGGGGTTCCAGGGTTGTGCGTGGCGTGCGGTGCTGGTCGCGCCCGTAGTCGTAGAGCACTTGCAAGGCCAGGCTGATGTAGCGGCTCTGGAGGGTGTCTAGGGCCAGGCTGGCGCCCATGAAGCGGACTTGGTCGAGGCAGATGTCCAGCCAGAATTGGATGAAGTCCGTCAGCCCCCGGGAACTGAGGGCGCCCCGCCCATCGGTATCGTTGCGTCGGGGCAGATCCGCCTGGTGCAGGGCTGCGTAGTATGCCTGCTGGCCTCGGGCCAGGCCCCGCATGGGCGACCATAGGCCTTCGGTGAGCCCGAGCTGGCTGAGCAGCACATGGTTGTGCAGGCGGCTGACGCGCCCGTTGCCATCAGGGAAGGGGTGTATCCAGGCGAGTCGGTGCAGTGCCGCACCTGCCACCACCAGCCGTGTGGTGGGGCGCAGGTGTTCGGCCCCATAACGGAAGCGGAGGTGTTCCAGCAGCTCGGGCACGTGGGCTGGGTCGGGTGCCTGATGGGCACCCACTTTTACCCATTCCTGAGGGCCGCGCAGGGCGCCCGGTTGCATGATGCCCCGAGGTGTACCCTGGGCATCGCAGATCACCCGGCTGCTTTCGTCCAGGCGTTGATACAGCCGGGCATGGAGCCCGGTAATCCAGGCGGGGCTGAAAAGGGTGTTCCAGGCGGCGCTGCGGGCTTCCTGCTCCAGCTCGGCTTCCAGCTCCATATGGGCGAGGGCCAGGGTCTGCCGGCGCTGGATCTCCTGGTCATCCGAAAACTTCCGGGCCATGGCGGTTTCCAGGTCTGCGGGGTAGGTGTGCTGCCCTTCGATTTTATTGGTGTAGTAAGAATTCATGGCTCGCAAGAGCGGGCCCAGGGCCAGACGGGATTCCTGACCGATCAGGGCGCCCAGCGTGGCGCACTCGGTGCGCAGATCTGCGGCCAACTCCAGAAGCGGAATCAGCTCCGCATCGTTGGGGAGCATGGGCTCCATGGTGCCTGAAACAAGCATCTGGCGAACTCTGTATTTTGAATGTTCTTGAATTCTACCTTGAAAACAGGGGCTTGCTTACTGCGCTGGCTGGATTTGGCGATTTGGGGCGCCTTCCCTCAGTGCTGATGCCCCCCATGCCCGCCATTCAGGCTCTTGATCACCTCCCGGGTGATGTCGCCAAATGTCAGCACCTTGCCGCCCTGGCTTTGGGTGAAGGCCTGGGCCTGGTCGCGGGTGGTGAAGGCGGGGAGGTTGCTTTCACCCATGGGGCCGGGGGCTTTGGAACCGAGAACGAAGAAGGCTTTGCGGGCGTCGATCCAGGCTTTGCTTTGGTAGTCGGCCACCCATACGGCGCCCACGTCGGCGGGTTTGTGGGTTTTGTCGAACAGCACCATGTTGTTCAGAAAACGGAACAGATCCAGGGGGGAGTCGAAGCTGCTGGCGGTCTGGTCGTTGAACACGATCTGGGCCATCCATTGGGGGGTGCGGCTGGGGTACATGCCGCACACCGGGCAGCGGGCATTACGTTCGACCGGCTTGGGGCTGAGGTCGGCGGCTTGGGCCGGGAGGCTGCCCAGGGTGAGGGCACACAGCAGGGGGGCGATGAGGGCGCGGAGCATGGGCGGCGTCGCTTTCTGGCAGTCGAAGGGGCGGGGCTGAGGCCCGGGAGGATAGCAAATTCGCCTGGGGATGCAGGGGCCAAGCGTCAGGGGGCTGAGCCCCGGTGGGCCGGCCTTACATGCGCTGGTCGTGGAGCGCGCCTCCGTCCAGGCGGGCCATGTCGGGGGTGATTTCGGCATAGGCGAGCACCTTGCCCCCTTCGGCGGCGGCAAACTTTTCGGCACCGGCCCGGCTGCCGAAGGAGGGCAGGGTGGGGCCCATGGCGCCCCGCTTACGGGTGCCGACCACGTAAAAGGCTTTCTTTGCGTCTATCCAGGCGCCCTTGGGAGTGTCCCAGGTCGTTTGATCCAGATCCTGCACAAAGGCCGCCGTGACCTGGCGGGCCTGCTCGGGTTTGAGGAGTAGGGCGAACATTTCCACCGTGTCGCAGAAAAACTCCGGGGTGGGCTGGCCGGCGTAGTGGATCTGGGCCTTGGGCCCCGGATAGTCGGCGAGCAGCATTCCGTCCAGGGCGCAATAGTGTTCCCGGGTGAGTTCGGCGGGTTGAACCGGCGCGGTGCCGCTGGGGCCACAGGCGCCGAGCAGCAGGGTGGCCAGCAACAGGGCCGGGCGCAGGGGGTGCATCATTGGAGTCACCATGTCACGGAGGTCAGTGTTGAAATGTGCGGATGGCAATGGCCAGGGGCGCCAGAATCCAGCCCAGCATCACCCCGCCCAGCAGGGCCGGGTGGCCCAGGGCTGCAGGAAACACGGTGGCGAGTCCGTAAAAGCTGCGCACTTCGTCGAGGCTGAACACATTGAGCACCCGGAACACATCCGCCGGGTTGAGCAGCAGCAGATAGGGGAAAAGATCGCCCCCGTACTGGCCGCCGCTCAGTACCAGGGCGCCGAGCAGGAGCAGGTCGAACACCAGCACGTAAAAGAACCAGGCGCCGATGGCGAGGCCCGAGGCCCGGGTGCGGTCGGCGGCAAACACCGAGAGCATCACCGCGATGCTTAAAAAGGCGAGCCCGAGCAGTAGGGTGGAGGCCATGAAGCCCACGTAATGGAACAGCCCGTTGAGGTTGAGATGGGGCGACAGGATCACCCCCACCGCCCCAAAGCCTGCCAGGGTGGAGAAGCCCAGGGCGGCGGCGAGGCCCGCGTACTTGCCCAGGATCAGCTCGGCCCGGGTGAGGGGCAGGGTGAGCAGCAGTTCGAGGGAGCCCCGTTCCCGTTCGCCCACCACCGCATCAAAGCCCAGAATCAGGGCGATGAGGGGAATCAGGTAGATCACCAGACTCACCAGAGAGGCAATCGTGAGGCCGATGGACTGAAAACCCACGCTGCCCTGCTGGGCTGCGCCAAAGTAGGCGATGACCAGGGCCAGCACGGTAAACACCAGGGCCACCGCCAGCACCCAGCGGTTGCGCAGGCGATCCCAGAACTCCTTGCCGGCCAGGATGCGGATCTGGGTGAAGTCCAGTTTCAGGTCTGGGGCGGGCATGGCTTAACTCCGGTAGCCGAAGAACACGTCTTCAAGGGAAGGTTCGCGTACGTGCAGGTCGCCCAGGGCATCGCCCAGGGTGGCGAGGCGGCCCAGGGCCGCGAGCTTGGCGCTGCGCGGCAGGCGAACCCGCAGCAGGCCGGCGGTTTCGGTGATGGATTCGGGCCCCAGGTCGGCCAGCAGGCTTTCCACCCGCCCCCGCAGCCCGGCGCCGCCCGCGATTTCGAGGGTGAGGGGCAGGTTCATGCCGTTGCGCAGTTCGGCCACCGTGCCCGTGGCCCGAATGCGGCCCTGTTCCATGATGGCGAGGCGATCCACGCGCTCCTGGATTTCGGCCAGGATGTGGGAAGTGAGCACCATGGTGACGCCCTGGGCCGTGAGTTCCCGCAGGATCTGGTAAAAATCCCGAATCGCGCCCGGGTCCAGGCCCGTGGTGGGTTCGTCCAGGAACAGCAGGCGCGGCTGGCCCAGCAGGGCCTGGGCAAAGCCCAGACGCTGGCGCATTCCCTTGGAGTATTCGCGCACCCGGCGCCCGCCCGCCTGGGCGAGCCCCACCCGTTCGAGCAGGGGGGCGCATGCGTGGCGCGCCACGCCTTTCAGGTCGGCAAAGAAGGCCAGGGTTTCCAGTCCGGTGAGGTTGTCGTAGAGCACCACGTTTTCGGGCAGGTAGCCGATGCGTCGGCGGATTTCCCGAAAGCCGGGCCCGGCGATGGGCTGCCCTTCGAGCTGGATGCTGCCTTCGCTCGGGGCGAGCAGGCCCAGCAGCATCTTGAACAGGGTGCTCTTGCCCGCGCCGTTATGGCCGATCAGGCCGAACAGTTCGCCGGCCCCGATGGATAGATCCACCCCCCGGACGGCCTCAATGCTGCCAAAGCGTTTGGTCAGCCCCCGGGCTTCAACGATAGTGCTTGGCAAGCCAGATTCTCCAGTCGGAATGGACAGGTTGCATGCGCGGCTGCGGATCGACGATGCTCGGCGCCCGCAAGAGCGGGAACTGGCGAGAGATCAGGCGCAGGGTCTGGATGGCCGGGCTGGCGAGCAGCAGCTTCACCAGCGGATGGCGCCAGGCCAGCCGATCCACCAGATCGTTGGCCTCGTAGGGCACGTCGCCGCGCCCATCGCCGTTGCGATCCCAGCCCAGATAGTTGCTCCAGTGGTTGCCGCTCCGGGCGCCCCAGGTTTCGTCCCGGGAAGCCACATAGCGCACCTGTTCCCGGTTGCCGATGAAGTCGTTGCCTTCCACTTCATTGCGCACCGAGCCGGCCCATAGATGCACGCCCACCTGGTTGTCCACCACCAGATTGCCGCGCAGGGTGTTGTATTCGGCGTCGTAGATGAAGAAACCCCGGCCATTGCCGGCCACCACGTTGTTCTCCACCACCGCATCCTGGATGGTGCGCAGCATGATTCCGTGGTCGGTATTGCCCCAGGCCCGGTTGTTGCGCACCACCTGGTCGCGCACTTCCATCAAGGCGAGGCCGCCCCGGTTGTAATAACTGTCGTTGTCTTCCCACAGATTGCGGTAGGAGTTCATGTAGTGGGTGCCGTAGCGGCTGTGGTGCATCCGGTTGCCCCGGAACACCGCGTCGTGGGACACATCCACGTAAATCGCATCCCGCACGAAGCTGATGTGGTTGCCCTCGATCCGCGCCCCGTGGGTGTTATAAAGCTGGATGCCGTTGCCCCGCTGGGACGAGTCCAGATCCCGCTTGCCGGTGATCAGATTGCGCTCGATCCGCACCCCATCGGCCTTCTCGATCCACAGCCCGAACAGGGTATAGCTGAAGTCGCAGGCACTTACCCGCGCCCGGTGACTGCCGGGCTGGATGTAGATCCCCGCGTTCTGGGCTTCCAGGTCATGTCCCGAGTCGGCCAGGATGAAGCCCGCCACGCTCACATCCGGCGAGGCCACCCGGATGATGTCGCCATGCCCGCCCCCATCCAGGGTGGGCCGGTCTTCACCTATGAGCTGCAGGGGCTTGGTGATGCGCAGATTTTCCCGATACACCCCCCGGGCCACCCGCACCGTATCCCCCGCTGCCGCCTGGGTAATCGCTGCCTGGATCGACGCCCCCGGCATCACCCGCCACTCCGCCCCCCACCCGGGTCCCGCCCCCAGGGCCAGCACCCCGGGCAACAGACGGGCCAGCAGCAGCACGGAACGCAGAAAAACAGCCACAGGCACAACCCCTAAAAGGAACACGGGCGCCAGTGTGCGACGGAATGCCGCAGGGAAACCTTGATTTGGGTGAAGGCGGGGGATGTTAAATAATGTTGTCAGGTGCGTATCTTTGTGGTTTTATTTGAATACGATATTCATTTGGGGCGGTAGGGGTAATGAATAGAAGAAAGTTTTCAACATGGGTGTTGAGTTGTGGGGTAGTAGCCCTGTGGGGGTGTGGGCGAAGCGATGGGTCTGGGTACTCTGCTCGTTCTGGCGAATCCAGTGGTGTTGAGGCTTCTGACGTACTAAAACCCACGGTGGATTTGTTGTCGCTCTTTTTTACTCACCCATTGCTGAAATATTTAAAAGCGCTGGGGATTGTCACGGAAGCCTCCGAAAAAATTCGCCATAAGCTGGATGCGGGCGAGCGTCGGGTTACCTTCGAGACTACCAACGACAAAGTGGTTGGGCGCTTTGATCTTGATGCCAGAAATGATGGTGAGGTGGTTTTTGATACTCCGTCTCGATCTATTTTGTTCTGTCCTGCCGGCTTTTGTACTGAAAATGGGGTGAATCCTGATAGTGCGGCAGAGGTGGCGGCCTTTGACGAAAAAGTCAGGCTGGCTTTCGAGCGTTGCACAGATGATGTACTGCAGTCAGGTGAGGTGGATCTTGTGAAAATGTTCGAAGCCCGGGCAGTTTGCATGTCAGGTCAAGCCAACAACATTCATTTTGTGGATTACTATCAAATTAAAGTGGACAAATATGCTTAACACTAGGGTTTTCTGGGTTTTTGTTGGATTTTTGGTGGTTTTTTCGGTTTCGGGTTGTGTGTCTTTTGGGGGAAAGTCAACGCGTATTGCCGAGTGCGAGTCGTTTTTAAAAGATACCGACCTAAAAAAGCGTGATGCGCGTATGGCCCAGTGCATGAAAAACGGCGGGTATTAATGGGCGGATTTCATCCTTTTTGCACAACCGCAATCACGCACTCACTCACACCACCACTGCCCCCAGCCCCCGCAGTGCCAGAAACAGCGCCGCGCCGATCAGCAGATTTTTGAAGCCCACGTAGCAGACTAGATCCATGAGGCTGGCGCGGCGGTAGAGGTGGCCCCACCAGGGGCCTTCTTTGACGTAGGGTTTGTGGGCGTAGCGAATGGCGATTTCCAGCAGGCTCCAGCCAAACCAGCTCCCGATGATGGCGCCGGGGGGCAGGAGGCCGAAGGCGGCCAGGGCCCAGGCGAGGCTGGCCAGGGCGGCCAGGGCGAGGCTGATCCGCTGGAAGCCCCGGTGCTGGGTGCTGCCGCTGCGCCAGGGCCAGAGGTGATCCAGGGCTTCGGCCTGCAGGCGGGCGAGGCCTTGGCGGCGGTGGTAGGGGGGCTGGCGGATTTCCTGGCGGTCGGCGAGGGTCATCGTGGGGCTCCTGGGGTGGTGCTGGTGTCGGTGCGCGGGGCAGCGGGGTGGATGGGGATGAAATAGCCCCGGGCGTCGATGGGGGTGAGGGCTTCGCCGGCCTTGGTGCGGCGCTTGCGCTCTTGGGCGAGGGGCGGGCAGGCGTGGTCGTCGTAGTAAAGCACCATGCAATCCAGGCAGAGCATGCATTCCCGGGCGTCGATATTGCCCTTGGGGTCGATGGCCTGGCTGCCGCAGCCCTTGGCGCAGGCTTTGCAGCGGGTGCATTCATCCTTGCGCCGCAGCCCGAACCAGCGGAAGGTGGTGGGCATGGCCAGGGCGGCGCCCAGGGGGCACAGGTATTTGCAGAACGGGCGCTCGGTGAGCAGCGAGAGGCCCAGCAGCCCGGTGGCAAACAGGGTGTAGGGCCCGCTGCGCTGGAACAGGCCCACCAAAAAAGTGGTCTTGAAGGGTTCGACCTCGGCCAGCTGTTCGGCCAGCCCCATGCTGAAGAAGGACACCGCCAGCAGCCCGCCAAAAATGCCGTATTTCAGGTACTTGAGCCGGTGATGCAGGGGGGCTGGGAGCAGAAACTGGAAGCGCTTGAGCCCCAGGGCGCGGCCCAGCTTGAACAGCAGCTCCGAGAGGCTGCCAAAGGGGCAGAGCCAGCCGCAGAACAGCCCCCGGCCCCAGATGAACACGCTCAGGATGATGAAGATCCAGAACACGAAGATGAGCGGGTCTGAAAGAAACAGGGCCCATTGCCATTGAAATAGCAGGCTGTGGAACCAGGTGAGCACCTGGGTGATGGAGGGCTGGGCCATGGCGCCAAAGCCCACCAGCCCAATCGAGATCAGCCAGGCGCTGTACTTGAAGCCATTCACCGCCCATTTGTTGCGGTGGCTTGCCCGGCGCACCAGCCGGTCGCGCTGGGCATACACCCCGGCCACCGTGGCCAGGAAGAGCACGAAGGCGGCCACCTCAAGGGCGCGTTCCTTCCAGACCTTGAGCCAGGTCGGATCAGGGCGGATCACTTCAGGCCGGCCGCCCACCAGGCGCTGGGCCGGAAGCCAGTATTCCTGGTCGAAGTTGGCGAAGGTCTTGGCGCCGCTTTCCTTGTCGATCCGGTTGCCCAGAAACACCAGCTTCCAGGGGTAGGCTCCGGAAAAGCCCTTGTGGCTCCGGATGATGAAGATGCCGGATTCCTGGTAGGCGGGGGCGCCGGCGGCCTGGATGCCCCACAGGTTGATGTAGTCCAGGTCGCGGAAGGTGTAGCTGTCCTTGTCCTGGCGCACCTGGATGCGGTCGTAGATGCCGCCCCGCACAAAGCCCGAGCCCTTGAAGGAGTCCATCCCGTCGGTACGGATGATGAACAGGGCGTGCTCGTCTTCCTTGAGCCGGCCCATCAGGCTGGCGTAGCCCTCCGGCCCCAGGATGGCCTGGCCCACGGTGGGTTGGTTGAGGTAGCCGAACCACAGTTCCATGTAGGGATGGCCTTCGCCCTTGAGGCCCACGTCCTCGGGGCGGACGCGCAGATGCTGGACGCTGCCTTCGGCCACCAAGGCGGCCCAGTCGGGCAGGGGGCCGGCGGGGGGCGGGAAGCTCGCCGCCGGGCGCACCACGGGTTTGAGGATGCCCACCTGGCGTGCCACGGCGCTGCCGCTGGTCATCATCACCTGGTTTTGGGCGATCACGGTGACGGTGGCGCCGGTGATGGCGTCCAGCCCGATCAGGTTCTCGGCGGGGCGGGATTTGCCGATTTCGATGTTGTCCCCGACAAACTTGCCCAAGTATTGATCATTGAAACGCACCAGGGCGGCTTCGGGGATGCCCAGCAGCAGAATGGGCTCGGAGTGCTTGAGGATCTTGACTCCGGTGAAGCGGCCCTGGGTGTCCATCCCGATCAGGGTGACCACCGGCTTGCCCGAGTAGGCGGGAATATCGGTGATGTCGGTGGACAGCATCACATAGCCCATCAGCCGGGCCTGGCCGTTTTCTTCCCGGTAGGCTTCCACATAGGGCGGCTGGCCCTTGCGCTCCGAAAACTGGGTGGCGCCGGGCATCACCTCCTGGCAGGGGGCGTAGCTGCACAGGCGCGGGCTGCTGCTCAGTTCGGGGGGGAGCTTGACCTCGTAGGTGTCTGCCCGGGCGGGACTTCCCAGCAGGGCGCCCGCTGCCAGCGCCAGGGGCGCGAGCACACGGGCCAGCAGACGGCTCAGTTGCATGATGTGGTCACCGGAGTATCAGAATCGGCTGGAATTCTGATAAGCCCGGCCCGAGCCGTCCTTAAGCTGGGTCAATTTGCGCCGGGCGATGGGCCGGCGCAGGGTTCAGGCTTGGGGGTGGTTGAATACCTGGCGCAGATAGGCCAGATAGGTATGGTCTTCGCACAGGGTCTTGCTGGATGCGTCGGAGAGCTTGGCCACCGGCTGACCATTGCAGCTCATGATCTTCATCACGATGTTGAGGGGCTGGAGCGGGGTGTCGTTGGTCAGATTGGTGCCGATGCCGTAGCTCGTCTGGATGCGACCACGCAAGGCCCGGTGCAGGGCCAGGGCGCGGGGGATGTCCAGGGCGTCGGAAAACACCAGGCGCTTGCTGCGCGGGTCGATGTTGAGGCGCTGGTAGTGGGCGATGGCTTTCTCGGCCCACGCCAGCGGGTCGCCGGAGTCGTGGCGCAGGCCGTCAAACAGCTTGGCAAAGTAGAGGTCGAAGTCGGCCAGAAAGGCGTCCATTCCGATCACGTCGGTGAGGGCGATGCCCAGGTCGCCGCGAAACTCCTGCACCCAGCCTTCGAGGGCCGCCTTTTGGAAATCCCGCAACCGGAAGCCGAAGGCCTGGTAAGCCTGGAGGTATTCGTGGGCCATGGTGCCGATGGGCGTGAGCCCCAGGCGGCGGGCCAGGTGCACGTTGGAAGTGCCCTTGAAGTGCTCCGGGAGGGCGGTTTGCAGGGTGCGGATGACTTCCTCATGCCAGGCCCCCGAGTAGCGGCGGCGCAGCCCAAAATCCACAAAAATGAAAGGATCGGGCCCCTGGAGTTGCTCGGGGTGGGCCTGGAGCAGGGCGATCTTGGCCTGGAGCCGGGCGCGGGCATCGGCCAGCGCCGCATCGGCCCCGCCCAGGCGGCGGAAGTACAGCTCGTTAACAATGTAGAGAATGAAGATCTCGAAGCCGGTGACGTGCACCAGCGGGCCCCGGGCGATGATGCGCAGGGCCTCGCCCTCGGCCCGCAGCTCGATGAAACGGCGCTGAAAGCGGAACACCGAGAGGAAGTCCACAAAATCGCTCTTGATGAAGCGCAGCCGGCGCAGATAGTCCAGCTCCGCTTCGGAGAAGCGCAGGTCGCACAGCCGTTCCAGTTCCAGCTCCACCGCCGGCAGCAGTTCGGCCAGGGGGAAGGCGGGGGTATTGCGGCAGAAAAAGGCGTATTCCGCCTGGGCCCCCGGGTGGCTGTGGAGCAGGGCCTGCCACATGGTGAATTTGTAGAGGTCGGTTTCCAGCAGGCTGTGGACCACGGGGGGCTGGGTGCGGGCGCTCATGGGCATCTTTCGGGGCGTGGGGCGGCTTCGGGGGGCGGGGGTAGAAAGTTGGCAGGCTTGAAATCAGTCCTCGGCCAGCAGGGCCAGGGCTGCTTGGGCGCTCAGGGCTTGGGCGCCCAGGCTTTGCATGTGGTGGATGAAGTCAGCGGCGGCAGCCTCAAAGCCTGCCACCGGGCTCATGCAGTCGGTGAGCAGCACCAGGCGCCGGGCCTCTGCCCCCAGGTGGGCGGCCAGATGTTCGATGCTGGCTTTGACGCAGTGGCTGCTGGCCTCGCCCGCCACCAGGATAGGCCCCGATCCGGCAAAGCGGCCGAGCAGGGCGGTGTTGGGCAGGGTTTCCGGGGCGGCGGGGTCGGGTACTTCGGCCTGGATGGCGCTGTAGTGCTCGGTCCAGGGGTGGGTGCCCTTGATGACTTCAAAGGGCGTGTGGCCGGTCTGCTGCTGCCAGTCGGCGAGGGCGGCGGCAAGAGGGGCGTTGATCTGCTGCCCCCAGCTCCCGGCCACGCAGTGCACCGGCCAGATCATGTGGGTGTAGCGCCCGCCCGCTTCCAGGGCTTCCAGATAGGCCCGGGCGCGCTCCGGACTGAGGGGTGCCACGGGGCGGTAGCGCCCCTCGGCCAGATCGGCAGCGTGGATCTGGGTGAAGGGGGCGACCGGGCTGCCGTCGGCCTGTTGCCAGCAGCCCGGGTGGGCGATGTCCAGGGGCTGATGGGTGTCCAGGGTCAGGCTGATCTGGGCGAGGGCCGGCCCGGCGGTGCGGATGAAGCGGGCCAGGCGCTCCAGATCGGCCTGGGCGCCCGCCACCGGCAGGGCGGCACCGGGCAGGTCGCAGAAATCGTTTTGCGGGTCGATGATAAACAGATGAGCTTGGCTGGTTTTCATGACGTAGGCTTGGCTGGGGCGGGGGAGTGAAATGGGGCCGGAAGTCGGGTGGCCCAAGGCTGCAGACGGAATCCTACTCTAGCGCTTATGCCGCAGTGCCGCATGCGTATGTTGCGGCGCGGTGTTAAGCTTCGCACTCCAGCAGCGTGTCGACAGCCGGTTTTTCCCTGTGGGCTGAGTCACTTGGCGCGTTTGCTTCCGGTTTTTATCTGTACTTGCCGTCTTTCCTGAATGAGGATCCGATGCTGCCGCAAATGACCTTCGATTGGACTGCTGCCCTGCGTCGCTCTCGCCAGTCCATCGGGGCGATGGCGGAAGGACGACGGGCGGTGGAACGCGCCGCCTGGAAGCGTTTTCCGTTTGGCGACCGGATCTACCGCTATGGCGGCACCGCCCTGCGCGATAACTGGAACCGGCTCCATCTGGGGGATCGGGAGCCCTATCCCAGCCCCGAATGGCTGGATGCGCTGGTGGTGGCCAACCCGGCCCTCCAGGCCCATGTGGGCAATCCCGACGATCTGCTGATTCTGCTTGAAGATGCCTGGCGTGCCTACCACGCGGGCGATTTTGCGGTGGCGGTGGAGCGCGGCACGGCAGCCGGCCCCCTGGGCATGGTGGTGGCGACCCGGGCGGCGGCGGTGTATGCGGCCTATCTCGAAAACGATGCGACCCGGCGCCTCGAAATTTTGTGCGAAACCGTGGAGAGCAGCAACGCCCTGGTGCAACTGGCCCCCCTGTGGGCCAACGCCTGGTATGTGCATGGGCTCGCCCTCGGGCGTTACAGCCAGCACGTGTCTACCGTGCGCACTCTCACCCGGGGCCGGCGTACCGGCGCCCAGGTGCGCTACAGCCTCCAGCGCGCCCTGCAACTGGCGCCCCTGCATTCGTATGCCCAGGCGGGTTTGGGGATTTACCACGCCGAAGTGATCGGCAAGCTGGGCGGGGTGATGGCCACCCTGAGTTGTGGCGCCCGGCGTGAGCGGGTGGTCGAGCATTTTGAAGAAGCCCGCCGCCTGCATCCCCGTTCGGCCCTGTTGCTGGCTGAGTACGCCCGCTCGCTGACCCGGGCCTTTGGCGATGAAAAGGCCGAAGTGGCCCACCAACTGTTTGAAGAAGCGGTGGCCTGCCAGCCCGCCGATGCACTGGAGCGGCTCGGGCTGGAAATCGCCCTCGCCGCCCTGGAGTAATAAGGCACCCCGCAGGCACCCCGCAGCCACCTCGCAGCTTTGGGGGGTGGGCTCCGGTGCCGTTTTAGCGCTTTAGCGCTTGTCGCGCAGCAGGCGGCCCTTTTCCCGTTCCCAGTCGCGTTCGCGCTCGGCTTCGCGCTTGTCGTACTGTTTCTTGCCCTTGGCCAGACCCACGTTGAGCTTGATGCGCCCGTTGGTGTAGTGCAGGTCCAGGGGGACGAGGGCGTAGCCGGCGCGCTCAACCTTGCCGATCAGTTTGTCGATCTCGTGGCTGTGCAGCAGCAGCTTGCGGGTGCGGGTGGGATCGGGGCTGACGTGGGTCGAGGCGGATTCGAGCGGCGTGATGTGCATCCCGAGGATATACAACTCCCCGTCGCGGATGATCACGTAGCTTTCCTTGATATTGCCCCGCCCGGCCCGGATGCCCTTCACTTCCCAGCCGGCCAGAACGATGCCGGCCTCGTAGCGTTCTTCGATGAAGTAGTCGTGAAAGGCCTTGCGGTTATCGATGATGCTCATTGGCGTAGGCTCGAACGGACGCGTAAAATCGCGCATTTTAACAGCTAGGCCGTGTGCCTGTGCTCCGATGGCTGTCGTCAAGAAAACTGTTCTGATCGAATTCACCCCCGCCCAGATGTTCGAGCTGGTGGATCGGTGCGAGGACTACCCCAAGTTTCTGCCCTGGTGTGGCGGAAGCGAACTGCATGCGCGGGATGAGCGCGTCACCCAGGCGACCCTGCACATCCACTATCACGGGATCAAGTCCCACTTCAGCACCGAGAACACCAAGACCTACCCGAACTCCATGCTGATCCGCCTCACCGACGGGCCCTTCACCCACCTGGATGGCTCCTGGCATTTTCATCCCCTGGGGGAGCATGCCTGCAAGGTGGAGTTCAATCTGCACTATGAATTCTCCAGCCGCCTCATCGAGAAGGCGGTAGGCCCCGTGTTCAGCCACATCGCCAACACCTTTGTGGATTCCTTCGTGAAGCGGGCCGCACAAATCTATTCGGGAAGCTGAGAGGCCTGAGAATGTCTGATTCGTCTGATTCGATACAAGTGGAAGTCTGCTACGCCCTGCGGGACCGCCAGGAACTGGTGCGCGTCAAGCTGCCGGCGGGCAGCACCGTGCAGCGGGCAGTGGAAGCCTCCGGGCTGCTGCAGAAATATCCCGAGCTGGATCTGGTCAAGGCCAACAAGGTGGGCGTGTTCGCCAAGCTGGTGAAGCTCGATGCCGAACTGCGCGACCGGGATCGGGTCGAGATCTATCGCCCCCTCATCGCCGACCCCAAGGAGGTGCGCCGCAAGCGGGCCGAAGAGGGCAAGGTCATGAAGAAGGGCGGCGGCAGCGCCGAAGAAGCCGCGGCCTGAGGGCGGCCCGCGCCCACAGCCGGCGCGCACCTCCCCATTTTCCGTACGTTCCCATTTCCATAAAGCTAACGGCCCACCCTGCGCGTGTGCGGGGTGGGCCCTTAGTTTGTGTGGATTTGTTTGGAGGGGGGCTAAAGTTGGCGCATCGCAGGCCGTTATCAAACGGACGAGATACGTAATTTTGGCGTGATTTCGGCGTGATCCTGGCGTAAGCCTGTTTTTCCCGGGTGGGTCGGGTTTAGTTGTTGCAGCTGCTGCTGATGAACTTGCGCAGGTTGTCGGCGTTGCTGTTGCGCTCTTCGTCGGTCAGAAAGACGCGCTCGCCAGCGTCATCGTAGCGGGCCATGCGCTGGCCGTTCTCGATGGCGGTGAGCTGGCGTTGGGCTTCCTGGCATTCTTTCTGGCGGGCTGCGTTGGTGAGCTGCTCCTTGCGGGCCTTGGTTTCGGCTTCGGCGGCTTCGGCGCGACGCTTGCGGAAGGCCTGGTCCTGTTCTTGATAGCTGGCAGCGTTGCCGCTACTGCTGGCACTGGCGCCGCTGGAGGGCTGGATGCTCGGTTGCCGCAGGGTGCGGGTGTTGCCTTCGGGGGGCGGCGTGTCGGAGTAGTGGGTGCGTCCGTTGGCGTCCTTCCAGCTGTAAACAGTCTGGGCATGGGCCGCCGTGGCGAGGGTTGCAAGGCTTAAAAGCAGGAAAACGGGAATTTTGCGCAACATCGAAGACTCCGTACGGGCAAAGCTTTTGCTGGCTGGCGGGTAACTGCGTATAATACGGATTTGGTTCAAGGGATTAAAGCCATGCGAGTGATCCAGAAGGCGCTGACGTTTGATGACGTCCTTCTTATCCCCGCCCATTCGAGCGTCCTTCCGCGTGATGTGAGTCTTCAGACCAAGCTCACGCGCAACATCACCCTGAACATCCCGCTGGTGTCCGCCGCGATGGACACCGTGACTGAAGCGCGTCTGGCCATCGCTCTGGCTCAGGAAGGCGGCATCGGGATCGTTCACAAGAACCTGACCCCCCAGCAACAAGCTGCCGAAGTTGCCAAGGTCAAGCGTTTTGAATCGGGTATTCTCAAAGACCCCATCACCATCCCGCCGACCATGACGGTCCGCGAGGTGCTGGCCCTGACCCGCAGCAACCGGTTCTCCGGCCTGCCCGTGGTCGAAAACGGCCTGGTGATCGGTATCGTCACCAATCGCGACACCCGCTTCGAGACCAATCTCGACCAGCCTGTTTCCGCCATCATGACCCCCAAGTCCCGCTTGGTGACCGTCAAGGAAGGCTCCAGCCTGGATGAAGCCCGTGCGCTGATGCACAAGCACCGCCTCGAGCGCGTGCTGGTCCTGAACGATGCAGGGGCCCTTGCCGGCCTCATCACCGTCAAGGACATGATGAAATCCACCGAGCACCCCAACGCCGCCAAAGACCTGCAAGGTCGTCTGCGCGTGGGCGCTGCCATTGGTGTGGGCGCGGGCACCGAAGAACGTGCCACGCTGCTGGCCGAGGCCGGTGTGGATGTGATCGTGGTCGACACCGCCCACGGCCACTCCCAAGGCGTGCTGGATCGTGTGCGCTGGGTCAAGCAGAACTTCCCCCATGTGGATGTGATCGGCGGCAACATCGCCACCGCAGCGGCTGCCGCGGCCCTGGTTGAAGCCGGCGCCGATGGCGTCAAGGTCGGTATCGGCCCCGGCTCCATCTGCACCACCCGTATCGTGGCCGGTGTGGGCGTGCCCCAGATCACCGCCGTGGATAACGTCTCCACCGCCCTGGCAGGTTCTGGCGTGCCGATGATCGCTGACGGTGGCATCCGCTACTCCGGCGACATCTCCAAGGCCATTGCTGCCGGTGCCAACGTGGTCATGCTGGGCGGTCTGTTCGCCGGTACCGAAGAAGCGCCGGGCGAAACCGTGCTGTTCCAGGGCCGTTCCTACAAGTCCTACCGTGGCATGGGTTCCTTGGGCGCGATGCAGCAAGGCGCTGCCGACCGCTACTTCCAGGACAACGAAGGCAACGTGGACAAGCTGGTGCCCGAAGGCATCGAAGGTCGCGTCCCCTACAAGGGTGCAGTGACTGCCGTGATTCACCAGCTGATGGGCGGCCTGCGTGCCTCCATGGGCTATGTGGGTTGCGCCACCATCGACGAAATGCGCACCCGCGCCGAGTTCGTTGAGATCACCTCTGCCGGTATCCGCGAATCTCACGTCCACGACGTGCAGATCACCAAGGAAGCCCCGAACTACCACGTGGATTGATCCCCCTGGCGGCCCAGGCCGCCGGGTTTCATCCCGGGTTGTTTGTGTCGTGCGACTCAAAGCCCGCGTCTCCTGAATTTCAGGGGCGCGGGCTTTGTGCTTTTTAGGCTTGGGGGCTGCCGGGTGCCAAAAGCAACAAGCCGCCCGAAGGCGGCTTGCAGCGTGTTGTTGCGCTGAGTTTGGGCGGCGGAGTGCCTCCGCCTGGGCTCAGTAAATCTCGCGGGTTTCCAGGAACTTGATGTCCGGGAAGCGTTCCTGCGCCATCTGCAGGTTAACCCGGTTGGGGGCGAGATAGACGTAATCGCCGTTGCCATCCAGGGCCATGTTGGCGGGGGCTTTGTCCACCAGGGCGCGCAGGTCGGCATCCGAGCCCCGCAGCCAGCGGGCGGTGGCGTAGCTGCAGGATTCGAACATCACGTCCACGCCGTATTCAAATTCCAGCCGGTGGGCCACCACGTCGAACTGCAGGGTGCCCACGGCGCCGAGGATCAGTTCGTTGCTGCTGATGGGGCGGAAGAGCTGGGTCGCGCCTTCCTGGGCGAGCTGTTCCAGGCCCTTTTGCAGCTGCTTCATCTTGAGCGGGTTCTTGATCTGGGCACGGCGGAAGTATTCCGGAGCAAAGCCCGGAATGCCGGTGAATTGCAGATCCTCGCCTTCGGTGAAGGTGTCGCCCAGGTGGATGGTGCCGTGGTTGGGAATCCCGATGATGTCGCCCGCGAAGGCTTCGTCGGTGGTGTTCCGGTCCTGGGCCATGAAGGTGATGGCGTTGTTGATCGCCAGCGCCTTGCCGGTGGACACCTGCTTGAGCTTGCCGCCGCGTTCAAAGCGCCCGGCGCAGACCCGGATGAAGGCGATGCGGTCCCGGTGCTTCGGGTCCATGTTGGCCTGGATCTTGAAAACGAAGCCGGAGAACTTTTCTTCGTCCGGCGCCACCTGGCGGGTCTTGGTGGAGCGGGCGAGGGGCGAGGGGGAAAGATCCACAATCGCATCCAGCAGGCTTTGGACGCCGAAGTTGTTCACCGCCGAACCAAAGAACACCGGGCACTGCTTGCCGCCCAGATAGGCTTCCCGGTCAAAGGTGTGGGAGGCGCCGCGCACCAGTTCGATGTCCATGCGCAGTTCGTCGGCCTGGGGGCCGATGAGTTCATCGAGGCGCGGGTTGTCCAGCCCGTCGATGATCTCGGAGGTGCCCTTTTCGGCTTGCGGATCAAAGAACTGCACCTTGTCGGTGTAGAGGTGATACACGCCCCGGAAGCGCTTGCCCATGCCGATGGGCCAGGTCATGGGGGCGCACTGGATGCCCAGCACCGATTCGATTTCGTCCAGCAGTTCGATGGGCTCGCGGCCTTCCCGGTCCAGCTTGTTGATGAAGGTGACGATGGGGGTGTCCCGCAGCCGGCACACGTTCAGCAGCTTGATGGTCTGGGCTTCCACGCCGTTCACCGAGTCGATCACCATCACCGCCGAGTCCACGGCGGTCAGGGTGCGGTAGGTGTCTTCGGAGAAGTCTTCGTGGCCCGGGGTGTCGAGCAGGTTGATGACGCATTCCCGGTACGGGAACTGCATCACCGAGGAGGTGACCGAGATGCCCCGTTGCTTTTCCAGCTCCATCCAGTCGGAGGTAGCGTGGCGGGCAGCTTTTCGGGCGCGGATTTCGCCGGCCACCTGGATGGCGCCGCCGAACCACAGCAGCTTTTCGGTGAGGGTGGTCTTACCCGCGTCCGGGTGGGAGATGATCGCGAAGGTGCGTCGGCGGGTGATTTCGTGGGCGACGGACATGGGGGTGGGTGGGAGCAGAAGACGGAAAGCCCGCCATTATACAGCCCCCGGGCGCCACCCCCCGGAACAGAAGCGCAAAGCCCAGGCTTGGGTGGCTGCCCGTGCTTGCGAAGCAGGCAAGCACGCGGCGCTGTGCATGTCGGCTTACCAGATGTAGCGGGCGCTCACCCCCACCAGGCCGTTACGCCCGGGGGCCGGTTCGTAATAGCGGCTGTTGGTGTCGCCCACCACCACCGAGCCGATGTAGTTCCGGTCGAAGAGATTGTCCACCCGGGCAAATTCGCTCAGTTTCCATTGGCCGACCCGTTGTTCGGCGCTCAGGCGCAGGTTGGCAATGGCGTAGCCAGGGGCCGCGTTGGCGCTGTTGGTGTCTTCCACAAACATGCGGCTGCGGTAGATGCCTTCCACGCCGGCTCGCACGCCGGGCAGCACTTGCCAGGTGAGGTCGCTGAAGAAGGTGGTGCGGGGCACGCCGGGGATGTATTTGCCGTCTTCAATGGTCTTGAGGCTGGCGCCGGTGCCGGAGGTGAAGGCCCCGTCATACACGGCGCGCAGGTGGGAAAGGGCGAAGCGGCTGGAGAGGCTGCGGGTCCAGGCGGTGTCGAAGGCCAGCTCCAGGCCCTGACGCAGGGTGTCGCCCGCATTCTTGTAGCTGGTGCGCCCGCCGGTGGCCACGTCCACCACCAGTTCATCCTGGGTGCGGATCTGGAACAGGGCCAGGTTGATGCGGCTGTTGTCGCCCACAAAGGCCTTGGCGCCCACTTCCAGGTGTTCGCTGCGGGCGGGGGCCAGGCCCAGATTGAAGTTGCCGCCGCTGCCCGAATAGAACATCTCGTTGAGAGTGGGAGTTTCGAAGCCCTTGGCGGCGCTGGCGTAGAGGTTGACTGCCGGGTTCAGGTGATACACCACGCCCAGCACCGGGGTGGCATGGCTGAAGCTGCGGCTGCCCGAGTCATCCTTGTTGGTGCCGGAGATGTATTGATCCTTCACGTCGAAGCTCACGTGGCTGTAGCGCAGGCCGCCGGT
>JAJTBM010000408.1 GCA_021286885.1 Rhodocyclales bacterium | reverse complement strand
AAGACCGACGCGCCCATGATGGAATGCAAGAAGGCCCTGGCTGAAGCCGCTGGCGACATGGCCAAGGCTGAAGAAATCCTGCGCGTCAAGCTGGGCAACAAGGCCTCCAAGGCCGCTGCCCGCGTGACCGCCGAAGGCATCGTGGGTGTTTACATCTCCGAAGACGCCAAGCTGGGCGCCATCGTTGAAGTGAACTGCGAAACCGACTTCGTGGCCAAGAACGACGACTTCATCGGCCTGGCCAAGACCCTGGCTGAGCTGGTTGCCACCAAGAACCCCGCTGACGTGGAAGCCCTGTCCGCCCTGGAAATCAACGGCCAGTCCGTTGAAGAAGTGCGCAAGGCGCTGATCGGCAAGATCGGTGAGAACATCACCATCCGCCGTTTCTCCCGCGTTGAAGCCCAAGGCGCTGTGGCCAGCTACATCCACGGCGGCGCCAAGATCGGCGTGCTGATCGACCTGGTTGGCGGCGAAGAAGCCCTGGCCAAGGATCTGGCCATGCACATCGCCGCTTCCAAGCCCAAGGCCCTGGACGCTTCCGGCGTTCCCACCGAGCTGCTGGATGTCGAGCGTCGCATCGCCATCGAGAAGGCCCGCGAAGCCGGCAAGCCCGAAGCCATGCTGGAAAAGATCGCCGAAGGCACCGTCCAGAAGTACCTCAAGGACGTGACCCTGCTGGATCAGGTCTTTGTTAAGGCTGAAGATGGCAAGCAAACCGTGGCCCAGCTGCTGAAGGCCAAGGGCGCTTCCGTTACCGGTTTCACCCTGTACGTCGTCGGCGAAGGCATCGCGAAGAAGGTGACCGATTTCGCCGCCGAAGTGGCTGCTCAAGCCGCTGCTGCCGCCCAGAAGTAAGGTGACCGGACGATGAGCCAACCCGCCTTCAAGCGTATTCTCCTCAAGCTGTCCGGCGAAGCCCTGATGGGTGATGACGCCTACGGTATCAATCGTGACGTTGTAGCCGGCATCGTCCGGGATGTGGCCGAAGTGGCCCAGCTCGGTGTCGAGGTCGGGATCGTTATCGGGGGCGGGAACATCTTCCGTGGTATGGCGGGGGAGGGGTCCGGCATGGATCGCCCCACCGCCGACTACATGGGGATGCTGGCCACCGTCATGAATGCGATGGCACTGGCCGACGCTTTCCGCGTCGCCGGTGTCGACGCTCGGGTGCAGTCCGGGCTGCGTATCGATCAGGTGGTTGAGCCCTATGTGCGCGCCAACTCCCTGCGCTATCTTGCCGAAGGCAAGATCGTGATCTTCGGTGCCGGCACGGGCAACCCCTTCTTTACCACCGATACCGCTGCCGCCCTGCGCGGTGCCGAAATCGGTGCCCAGGTGGTGCTCAAGGCGACCAAGGTGGACGGCATCTACACCGCCGACCCCAAGAAAGACCCGAGCGCGACCCGTTTCCAGAGTCTCTCCTTTGATGAAGCCATCAGCCGCAACCTGGGTGTGATGGATGCCACTGCCTTTGCTCTGTGTCGCGAACAGCGGCTGCCGATCAAGGTGTTCAGCCTGTTCAAGAGCGGCGCCCTGAAGCGGGTGGTGCTGGGCGAAGACGAAGGTACGCTGGTTTACTGCTGAGGATGTTCCCATGATTTCGGAACTCAAGAAGACTACCGAACACAAGATGCAGCGCTCGATTGAAGCGCTCAAGACCGATCTGGCCAAGGTGCGTACCGGCCGGGCCCACACCGGCCTGCTGGATCACGTGATGGTCGAGTACTACGGCAGCCCCGTGCCCGTTAATCAGGTGGCCAACATCACCCTGATCGACGCCCGCACCCTGGGTGTGCAGCCGTGGGAAAAGCCCATGCTGGGCAAGATCGAAAAGGCGATTCGTGATTGCGACCTGGGCCTGAACCCGGCCTCCATGGGCGAAATCATCCGCGTTCCCATGCCCGCCCTGACCGAAGAGCGTCGTCGCGACCTGATCAAGGTGGTGAAGGGTGAAGGCGAAGGTGCCAAGGTGGCCGTGCGCAATCTGCGTCGGGATGCCAACAACGCCCTCAAGGATGCGGTCAAAGCCAAGACCATCTCCGAAGACGACGAGCGCCGCACCCAGGACGACGTGCAGAAGCTGACCGACAAGGCTATTGCCGAAATTGACAAGCTGCTGGCACAAAAAGAGCAGGAATTGATGCAGATCTGAGCTTCCTCGCGGTAAGCTTGATCCACGTTAATTTTTGACCTGTTCTCACGCTCCTTCAAGCGGACCCACAATATGGTGCGATTGCCCTTTCTCAGCTCCACCAGGAGCGTTCCTGACGCTGCGAAAGTGCCTCGGCATATCGCGATCATCATGGATGGCAACGGGCGTTGGGCGCGCAAGCGCCTGATGCCCCGCGTCGCCGGCCATGTGAAAGGCGTCGAATCCCTCAAGGAAGTGATTCGCCACTGCCTGGACCGGGGGGTCGAGTACCTCACGGTTTTTGCCTTCAGCTCTGAAAACTGGCGGCGTCCCCAGGAAGAAGTCTCCTTCCTGATGCAACTCTTCATGAAGTCCCTGCGCGCCGAAATCGAGCGCATGCACCGCAGCAACATCCGCCTGCGCGTGATCGGGGATGTGGAGCGCTTCGACAAGCCTCTTATCGAACTTATCGAAGAGTCCGAAACCCTCACGGCCAACAACACCGCGTTGAATTTCACCGTGGCTGCCAACTATGGCGGTCGCTGGGACATCATGAACGCGATGCAGAAATTCATGGCCGATCATCCGGGGGTGACGACAGGCTTGACTGAAGACGCGCTGGAACCCTATCTCTCCATGCACTTCGGGCCGGAGCCGGATCTTTTCATCCGTACCGGTGGCGAGACCCGCATCAGCAACTTCCTGCTGTGGCAGCTGGCCTATTCCGAACTGTATTTCACCGAAAAGCTGTGGCCTGAGTTTGGCCGGGATGCCCTGGATGAGGCCATTCTGTCCTATCAGCAGCGGGAGCGCCGTTTCGGGCGCACCAGCGAGCAGGTTGCAGCCGGAGCCGACTCCTCAACCGATCATGCTTAAAGCGCGGG
>JAJTBM010000407.1 GCA_021286885.1 Rhodocyclales bacterium | reverse complement strand
ATGCGGGAGTAGCTCAGTTGGTAGAGCGCAACCTTGCCAAGGTTGAGGTCGCGAGTTCGAGACTCGTCTCCCGCTCCAGGTTAAACGGGGTAAGCAGAAATGCTTGCCCCGTTTTGCTTTGGGTCGCCGTTTTTGCACTGGATTGTCAAGTTTCGCACGGTTGGCGGGTGCGGTCTGCAAAGCCCCTGTAAAGTTTCTGACGTTCACCCGTCACCGCCCCGCAGCACAATACACCCTCGTTTGATTCATGCCGTACGGAGACGTGTGCTTATGTGCATGTACGGCCTACCGACCGGGGGTGCTTTCCATGTGTGCCAGCTTTTCCACCAAATTGCAGGGCTTGTTAAGCCAGTGGCAGGGCCTGATGGCAGTTGATCTGCCGCCCCTGTGTTTTGTGCCCGAATCCCGCGTGCGCTCGCGCTGAGGCGAGGCGCAGCGGTATCAGTGCAGATCGGTCTTGTCGGGCGGAACGGGCAGAACCGGAATCCCTTCATCCAGCAAGGAGCGGATTTCTTCCGGTCGGCTCTGGCCCCGGATGGCGCGATCTTCTGCATCTCCGTAATGAATCTTGCGGGCTTCTTCCGCAAAGCGTTGCCCCACATCTTCGCTGTTCTGGGCGCTCTGGCGGACGGCCTCCATCAGCTTGTGCAGTACCTGCCGGGGGTCTGGTCTGGCCTCTGGCGCGGAGGGCTGGCTGGCAGATGAGCGCTGCACATACGGGGCAGAAGGTAGTCGGCGCAGCTGATGGCTGCCGCAGTGGGGGCACTCCACCAGGCCCCGGGCCTGTTGGTCTTCAAAGGCGGTGCTGGACGCAAACCAGGCTTCAAAGCGGTGCTCCTGGTTGCAGATGAGGTCTAGAACAATCACGGTGTGGGATGCAGTGCTACGGACAAAGCCGCTCAAGACACCCAGTGTACCGGACTTCCCCTGCCTCGGCCTTGCTTGGCGGGTAGCGCGCACGCGGGGATAATCCTGCTTGTCATGACGGTGGCCGTTCGGCGCAGGCCGGGGGCGCCGCTTGACCAGGCTACCTGTCTGTACTTTTCCCGCTGTTTCCTTGTTGAACGCCCATGCCCGATGCCCATGTCTGCTCGCACCAAGATGCCGAGCAGCGCTGCTACCTACGTAAAGCCATTCGTCTTCTGGAAGGCAAATACACCCTGAGCATTCTGCGCGCCCTGTTGGGTGGCACTCAGCGCTTTGGCAGTCTCCTGGCACTGTTGCCCGGCATCAGCCGTCGGACGCTGGCCGAGCGCCTGCGCCAGATGACTGATGCCGGGCTTATCGCTCGCCACGCTTACGGCGAAGTGCCGCCCCGGGTGGAATATGTCCTGACCCCTGAAGGGCAGGCCTTCCGTGATACGGTTCGGCGTCTGGAGCTGTTGGGGCAAGCCCTGGATCAATCTTCTCCCCAACACCCTCACGCCTCCGCTCAGCCTGATGAGGGTGCTCAGGATTGACCACGCTATTCTCCATGCCTTGTCTGGTGGCCACTGCTGGGGCGGCGCGGTGTTCTGGATGAATGCGTGCTGTTGGGGTTAAGCAGGGTAAATCCTCTGCCGAAAACTCAGAATAATTGCGTCCGGGTGCGATACTCGCTCCCAGCCGGCCTCGCCGGGCCTCTGTTTGTGCAGGTGGTTTTGTGGTGAAAGAAGGATCATGACCCGGGTTTTGCTGGTGGATGACGATGTGGAACTGGCCGGCATGCTGGCCCAGTACCTGGCGGGCGAAGGCTTTGAAGTCACGCTCGCCCACGACGGCCTGAGCGGCGCCGAGCAGGCCGCATCGGGCGACTTCGACATGGTGGTGCTGGACATCATGCTGCCCCGCCTGTCGGGCATGGACGCCCTGCGCCGGATTCGTACCACCTCCAACGTCCCCATCCTGATGCTCACCGCCCGGGGCGACAACATCGACCGGATCGTCGGCCTCGAAACCGGCGCCGACGACTACGTCCCCAAGCCCTGCACCCCCGGCGAACTGGTCGCCCGCCTGCGCGCCATCCTGCGCCGGGTCGAAACCCCCCGGGTCAGCCCCCACACCGAACTCCAGGCCGGCCAGCTCAGCCTCTGGCCCGCCCGCCGCGCCGCCCGCTGGCAAGGCCAGCCCCTGGAGCTCACCGGCACCGAATTCAACCTGCTCGAAGTCCTGATCCGCCACGCCGGCCAGCTCGTCAGCAAGCAAAACATCTCCCTCCAGGCCTACGGCCAACCCCTGGCCCGCTTCGACCGCCGCATCGACGTGCACATGAGCAGCATCCGCCAAAAACTCGGCCACCGCCCCGACGGCCAGCCCTGGATCCAGAGCGTGCGGGGGCAGGGGTATCAGTTGTTGGTGGATTGAGGGGGCGCCCGTGTGGGCCCGGGTGCGTTGTCTGCTATTCGGGGGCGTGGGTCGGGGTGAAAACGGGTAGATGATTGCGGTGGAACTGTTCAACCCCATAGCGCCGCAGGCGTTCCAGCCAATCCTCTGCCACCGTGCGCGCAATCCCGCGTTCAATGGCGGCTTCGCGCAGCAGGGCAAATTCGGTGCGCAGGGTGGTGGGCATGATGCCCGGGTCGTCTGTATTCACCAGTACTCGGATAGGCCCCCGGCGCAAACCGTAGCGGTTGTATTTGGCTCCTGGCGCCAGCAGTGATTCATCAGGCGGATTCCAGCGAAAAATCGGATGGTTCTTGTGTTTCCCAATCCGGCCTATGTACACATTGGACGTCGGGTTGGTTTCAATAATCAAACCCTTGCGGTCGTATTCGTGCAGCAGGTAATCCTGCAGGGCATGCATGAAGCGCAGTTCTTCCGGGCTGTCACTGTCATGTATCACGGTTTCTTGGGTGTCTTCGGGCAGATGGTCAAGTTCGGGATGGCAATCATCCGCATGCTGGGCCCGGACGAGTACCAAATATGGCGAAGCATGGCCGAGGGCAAGCCCCTGCTGACGGCGCAGGTATTGGGCTTCTGCGCTCCATTTGTCTTCACTGCGAAGGCTGCTCTGCAAGCGTTGCAGATCAGGGACTGCGATCTGCT
>JAJTBM010000406.1 GCA_021286885.1 Rhodocyclales bacterium | reverse complement strand
GCTTCGGCAAACACCTGCTTGTAATCCACATCGCCCACCACCACCACGGTGGCGTTGTTGGGGGCGTACCAGCGCTTGTACCAATCGCGGGCGTCCTGGGCCGTCATGTGATCCAGATCGGACATCCAGCCAATGATGGGGCGGCGATAGGGGTGGGCCTGGAAGGCGGTGGCCATCAGCTGCTCCACCACCATGCCCCGGGGCTTGTCATCGGTGCGCAGCCGGCGCTCTTCCTTGACCACTTCCAGCTCTTTGGCGAACAGATCATCGCGGATGTCCAGATTGCCCATCCGGTCGGCCTCCAGGCGCATCATCTGCCCCAGGGCCTGCTTGGGCACCTGCTGGAAGTAGGCGGTGTAATCCAGGCTAGTGAAGGCGTTGTCGCGCCCTCCGGCTGCCGCCACGATCTTGTTGAATTCGCCCGGCCCCACCTTTTTGGTGCCCCGGAACATCATGTGCTCAAGCACGTGGGCCACGCCGGAGGTGCCATCGAACTCGTCCATGGAGCCGACCCGGTACCAGACCATATGCACCACGGAAGGCGCCCGGCGGTCTTCCTTGACGATGAGCTTGAGCCCGTTGGGGAGGGTGGTCTCATGGGGATTGGCCCAGGCCGGCAGGCTTAGGCTGGCCGCAAAGGCCAGCAGCACGCCGGAAGCGGCTCGCAAACTGCGTTTCATCATAGGCTTAGGAAGGCATCTGGTAAAATTGGGAACATGCAGCCTTGGGGCGCATGTGCGGCGCGGCATCATAGCGGCATCCGCACGCCCCGGCCAACCGGGCATGGCGGCCTGTGCGGCCTGCCCCCTCGATCGACCCCTACTCTGACCCGGCACTCCATGTTTGGTTTCCTGAAAAAAGTCCTCAAACCGGGCGACAAGCCCGCTGAGGCGCCGACGCCCGAAGCGTCTCCGGCCCCGGCCATCCCGGCAGCCGAGCCCGTTCCGGCCACTCCGGCAGCAGAAGCGCCGGCCACACCGGTCAGCCCCGCACCGGTAGCTGCAGCCCCCGTGGCTGCAGCGCCTGCCCCCGCAGCCGAAGCCCCCAAGCGCTCCTGGATGGATCGTCTGCGCTCGGGCCTCGCCCGTACCCGCGAACAGATCGGCGGCGGGCTCTCCAGCCTGTTCACCCGGCGCAAGATCGACGAAGACCTGCTCGAAGAGCTGGAAACCACGCTGCTGATGGCCGATTGCGGCGTCGAGGCCACCCAGTTCCTGCTCGATGAGCTGCGCAAGCGCTGGAAGCGGGACAAACTCGAAACCGCCGACCAGCTCCAGGGCGCCTTGGCCGAAGCTCTTGAGGGCATTCTGGCCCCCCTCGAAAAGCCCCTCGAAATCAGCGGCCACACGCCTTACATCATCATGATTGCGGGGGTGAACGGCTCCGGCAAGACCACCTCCATCGGCAAGCTGGCCAAGCACTTCCAGAACCAGGGCAAGAGCGTGCTGCTGGCGGCAGGCGACACCTTCCGGGCAGCCGCCCGGGAACAGCTCATGACCTGGGGCGAGCGCAACGGCGTGGCCGTGATCGCCCAGGAATCCGGCGACCCGGCGGCCGTGGTGTTCGATGCCATCAGCGCCGCCCGGGCCCGCAACATCGACATCGTGCTGGCCGACACAGCGGGCCGGCTGCCCACCCAGCTGCACCTGATGGAAGAAATCGCCAAGGTGCGCCGCGTGATCCAGAAGGCCGAACCCTCGGGCCCCCACGAAGTGCTGCTGGTGCTGGATGCCAACATCGGCCAGAACGCGCTCCAGCAAGTGAAGGCTTTCGATGCCGCCATTGGCGTCACCGGCCTGGTGGTCACCAAGCTGGACGGCACCGCCAAGGGCGGCGTGGTGGCCGCGATTGCACGCCAGTGCCCCAAGCCCCTGCGTTACATCGGCGTGGGCGAACAGATCGACGACCTGCAAACCTTCCGCGCCAAGGAGTTTGTGGATGCGCTGTTCTCCAGCCCGGACAAGGATCGCACCCCCAGCTGAGCATGGCGGCCCTGCCCGCAGCCCAAAAAACCCGCCAAACCCGCCCTCTGGCGGGTTTTTTTATTTTTTATGCCTCCTAAGTGCATTGTCCCCCTCGGCACAAGGAACAACTGCGACTAGACTTGTCTCTACAACTTTAGGCATATATTTTTATGCCGCGAACAATGCGAAAGTCATTCGCAGGATTTTTACCCCCTACAGCCCATGAGTCCCCGGCGCGTACCACGACCTCCATCCCGCTTCAGGCCCTTGCTCCGCATCGGCCTGTTGCTGCTGTTGGTGCAGACCCTGGCCCTGGGCATTCAGACCCTGCTTCAGCTCCAGAAAGCACAAGGCCTCCTGATCGAACTGACGGCGGTTCGGGTCGGGATCAGCGCCGGCCAGCTGGATGATGTGCTCCACCGGGCCATGGCCAACGGGCTCCAACTCACCGAGGTGCACAGCCTGCAAGCTCAGCTGCGCCGCTTGGCAGAGGAAGACCCGGAAATTGAGGGCATCGCCGTTTATGGGAGCGGCCCATCGGCCGCTACGGCCCTGTTTTTCACCCCGCACGCCCCCGGCGCCCCCGACGACCTGCACCGCCGCCTGCTCCATCGCAACAAACCCCAAACCCGCTTGCTGGAAAACGGCAGCCTCCTGCTGGGCTATCCGCTCACCGATCCCGACCAGGGGCGGGCCATGGCTGGGGTGTGGTTTGAAGTCCGGGCACCGGCCCTCCTGCAGCATCTCGAGCAAGCGCCCCATCATGCCCTGATGCAATTGCTGCAGACTCTGGCAGGGGTTGCGCTGCTGCTGCCCCTGCTGCTGATCCTGAGCCTGCACCTGGGGCAGCGCTGGCCCCTGCGCAGTCGCATGCTGGGCGTGGCCCTGACCATGGGTTTGCTGAATGGGCTCTGCCTCAGCGTTCAGGCCTTCCCCGGCATCCAGCACCAACTGGCCCCGGCCCTGGACAGCCAGGCCCGCAGCCTGGCCCGGGATCTGGCTGGACGGATTGAGCATGCCCTGGCCCTCGGCATCCCGTTCGAAGCGCTTCGGGGCGTGGACACCTATTT
>JAJTBM010000405.1 GCA_021286885.1 Rhodocyclales bacterium | reverse complement strand
GGAAGGGGCGCAGCTGGGTGCCGGCGGCGATCAGCTGCTTGAGCGCGTGCGGGTTGCGGGCGTCGTAGCGGGCCTGCATCTCGGCATTGGCGAAGGCACAGGCGTCCTCGAGGATGGCCTGGTATTCCTTCGGCAGCTCGGCGAACTTCTTGGCGTTGACGTACAGCGACAGCTGGGGGCCACCTTCCCAGAAGCCCGGGTAGTAGTAGTACTTGGCCACCTTGTTGAAGCCCAGCTTCTGGTCATCGTAGGGGCCGATCCATTCGGCGGCGTCGATGGTGCCCTTTTCGAGGGCCGGGTAGATGTCGCCGCCGGGGATCTGCTGGGGCACCACGCCCAGCTTGGAGAGCACCTGGCCCGCAAAGCCACCGCAACGGAACTTGAGGCCCTTCAGGTCTTCGACGGTCTTGATTTCCTTGCGGAACCAGCCGCCCATCTGGGCGCCCGTATTGCCGCAGGGAATCTGGTAGATGTTGTATTCCTTGAAGAACTCGCGGAACAGCTCCAGGCCGCCACCCTCCATCATCCAGGCGGTCTGCTGGCGGCTGTTGAGGCCGAAGGGCACGGCGGTTTCCAGGGCGAAGGTGGGATCCTTGCCAACGAAGTAGTAGGAGCAGGTATGGCCCACTTCCACGGTGCCATCCTTGACCGCATCCAGCACGCCCGGGCCGGGGACGATTTCGCCGGCAGAGAAGACCTGGATCTGGAACTTGCCACCCGTGGCAGCTGCCACGCGCTTGGAGACGACTTCAGCGGCGCCGAAGATGGTGTCGAGGCTCTTGGGGAAGCTGGAGGCCAGGCGCCACTTGATGGTGGGCAGGTCGGAGGCGAGGGCGGGGGCTGCCACGGCGGCGCCTGCAACCCCAGCGCTCGCCTGTTTGATGAATGAACGACGTTCCACGGTGTCTCCTCTACGGGTGGATGATTTTTGTACAAGCATTATTCATCACACCCTCGGGCGCGGAAGTAAGGATAAACCCTAGATATGGGTTTATTTGCGGTTTGTATGGGAGGCGCGGCGCGTTTGTGGTGAATTTGTGGCTACTGGCTGCAGATGCAAAAAGCCCCCGGGGGGGCCGGGGGCTTTGGAAACCTGAGCCGGGCTGGTGTGGCCCCGGCAGGAGTCCGACTTACTTGCGTGCCTTGTTGCTGGCGGCGCGGGCGGCCTGCATGAAGTTGTCGTAGCGGTTTTCGGCCACGGCAAACCACTGGAGCTGGTCGTCCCGGAATTTACGCCAGGATTCGTAGATCTTCTTGAACTGGGGGCTCTTTTCGGAGAGCTCGTCGTACAGCTCGTGGGCGGCCTTGTAAGAGGCGGCCATGATCTCGTTGGAGAAGGGGCGCAGCTGGGTGCCGGAGCCGATCAGCTGCTTGAGGGCGGCCGGGCTCTTGGCGTCGTACTTGGCCTGCATGTCGCCGTGGGCGGCCAGAATGGCGTCTTCCAGAATGGCCTGGTATTCCGGCGGCAGGGAGGCCCACTGCTTCTGGTTGATGTAGATGGACAGCATGGGGCCGCCTTCCCACCACCCCGGGTAGTAGTAGTACTTGGCCACCCGGGCAAAGCCCAGCTTCAGGTCATCGTAGGGGCCGACCCATTCGGCGGCGTCGATGGTGCCCTTTTCGAGGGAGGGGTAGATGTCTCCGGCGGGGATCTGCTGGGGCACCACGCCCAGCTTGGCCAGCACCTGGCCGGCGAGGCCGCCGACGCGGAACTTGAGGCCCTTCAGGTCATCCACGGTTTTGATTTCCTTGCGGAACCAGCCGCCCATCTGGGCGCCGGTGTTGCCACACGGAATGGCGTGGATGTTGTAGCTCTTGAACAGCTCGGCCATCAGCGCGGCGCCGCCGCCTTCGCGCATCCAGGCGCTTTGCTGGCGGCTGTTGAGGCCAAAGGGCACACCCGTATCGAAGGCGAAGGCCGGGTCTTTGCCGATGAAGTAGTAGGACGCGGTATGGCCCATCTCGACGGTGCCATCCTTGACCGCATCCAGCACGCCCGGGCTGGGGACGATTTCGCCCGCTGCGAACACCTGGATCTGGAACTTGCCGCCGGTGGCCTGGGCGACCCGCTTGGCCACGGTTTCGGTGGCCCCGAAAATCGCATCCAGGGTTTTCGGGAAGCTGGAGGCCAGGCGCCACTTGATGGTGGGCAGCTCAGCAGCCAGGGCGGGGGCCGCCACAGCGGCCGCGCCCGTCGCCAGGCCGGTACCGGCCTGCTTCAGGAAAGCACGTCTTTCCATTCTTGTTCTCTTTCTGGAATGTTTTCTAGCGTTGCCGGGAAGGGGGCTCTGTAAGCGCTCTCCTAGAAGCAACCTGCTGCCCTTCCCGGATCATGCCCCAGCAGGCGGGGGCGGTTGAAGGGGCTGGCTCAGGCGCCGGCCACCGTCATCTTGTCGAGCAGGATGGAGCCGCATTGCTTGGAGCCCCGTACCAGCACGTCGTTGCCAATTTCGCGGATGCCCATGAACATGTCGCGCAGATTGCCAGCGATGGTGATCTCATGCACCGGGTACTGGATCTGGCCGTTTTCGACCCAGAAACCCGCCGCACCCCGGGAGTAATCGCCGGTCACGTAGTTCACCCCGTGGCCCAGCAACTCGGTGACGAGCAGGCCCCGGTCCATCTGGCGCAGCAGGCCTTCCAGGTTGTGCTCGCCGGGCTTGACCAGCAGGTTGTGGCTGCCGCCGGCGTTGCCGGTGGTCTGCATGCCCAGCTTGCGGGCCGAGTAGGTGGACAGGAAGTAGCCCTGCAGCACCCCGTCGATGATCACTTCCCGGTCGCGGGTGGCCACGCCGTCGTCGTCAAACGCGCCGCTGGCAAAACCCTTGGGCAGGAAGGGGCGTTCGGAGATCTGGATGTGGGGGGCAAACACCTGCTTGCCCAGACTGTCCAGCAGGAAGGAGGATTTGCGGTACAGGGCGCCGCCACTTACCGAATGCACAAAGCTGCCGATCAGGCTGGCGGCAAGGGGGGCCTCAAACAGCACCGGCACTTCGCAGGTGGGGATCTGACGGGCGCCCAGCCGGGCCAGGGCGCGGCGG
>JAJTBM010000011.1 GCA_021286885.1 Rhodocyclales bacterium | reverse complement strand
AGCTCATGCAGCAACTGGGCCCCGAGCCGGTGGCCCAGCTGGCGCGCAAGATGGGCGTACGCCAGAGCCCCCTGGAGTTGGTGCCTTCCCTGGCCCTGGGCACCAGCCCGGTGAGTCTGCGGGAAATGGTCACCGCCTACACCACCCTGGCCGAAGGGGGTGCCTACCGGGAGCCGGTGTTCGTGACCCACATCGAGAACCGGGAGGGGACGGTGCTGGAAGCCTTTGCCCCCGCCCGGCCCGAGCAGGCCCTGGACCCCAGCGTGGCCTACACCCTGCTGGATGTGATGCGGGGGGTGATCAACAAGGGCACCGGCCTGCCCATCCGTAACCAGTTCGGGCTGCGGGCAGATCTGGCCGGCAAGACCGGCACCACCCAGGACAACACCGACGGTTGGTTCATCCTGATGCACCCGCAACTGGTGGCGGGGGCCTGGGTGGGCTTCAACGATAGCCGCTTCACCCTGCGCAGCGACTACTGGGGCCAGGGCGCCCACAGCGCCCTGCCGGTGGTGGGGGATGTGTACAAGGGCGCTTTCGCCAAGCGCTTGCTGGATGCCAAGCTGCGCTTTGAATCCCTGGCCGAGCCGGGCTGGCTGGAGCGGGGCTGGAATTGGTTCAAGGGCTGGCTGATGGACACCGTGGGCGCGTGGCTGAATGAGCGCTGGCAGGCCCTGTGGGCGCGCTGGTGGCCAGCCGCTCCGACCCCCGTCACGGCGCCGGCGACCCCATCATCGCCCGCCATGCCTGAGGTGATCGAGGAGCAGGAGTCCGAGCCCGAGCCCTCTCCCGCGCCGGTGATCCAGTCGGTGCCCGAGCAACCCGGGCGCAGCGCACCTGCCCCCGCACCGGAGGCGCAGACCGCCCCCATGCCCGCCCCTGAGGGGAGCAGTGGAAATGAAAACCCCGCCAGCGGCGGGGCAGGGGGTGCAGGGCCGGAGCGCCCCTAAAGGGCGCAGGGCTGGCGCAGCCGCTTACGGGGCCTTTTTGGAGATGTCGGCCGGATCGGCGGTGTAGTCGGCGCTCACGTCCGGACACACCAGCTCGGCGCTGCGGGCCCAGGGCTTGTCCACGTAGGTCTGCCAGCCACTTGCGTTGGCGGCGTATTGCTCCTGGCCGGTGGGGTCGCCACAGGTTTCGGCAGACACCGACTGGCCCGGGCCGATGGCAACCACGGCGCCCTGCTTGAGGGTGCAGGTGGCCATCCAGGTCAGATCGTTCCAGGCCTTGCAGATTTCGTAGTCGGCCCGGTACTTGGCCACCGTGCCCTGGGGCGCGTCGTAAGACCACCAGCCCCCGAGGCGGTTGGTGTTGCCCCGGGCATCCAGCTTGGCCGGGCCGTTCCACATCCGGTACACCGGGATGTCTTGGGTGATCTTCACCACCAGGGCTTCGGAGACGCCGCCCATGCCGGCGGGCTTGACTGCACTGCCAACCACGGCGCGGGCGTAGTCGGGGTCGCTGGATTGCAGAACCACGGCCTTGCCGGCCAGCTGGGCGGGCAGGGAAAGTTCGGCGCAGGCCGTGCCGGCCAGGGTCAGCAGGGCCAGGGCGCTGAGGGTCAGGTGTCGTTGCATGGGGTGTCTCCGTAAGGGGGCTGTTGGATTTCAGGGTTCCAGGCGTAGGGCGCCTGCATCGTTGATCTCAAAGGCACCTTCACCCCGGGGCGTGCGGATGTGATACTCGCGCCCGCCGTCGGTCCAGGCTTCGCTGTCGTCCAGCCGCAGGCGGTTGGCGCGCTGTAGGCTCAAGCCCACGCCGTCCAGGCTCAGCCCTTCAGGCTGCCAGACGGAGAGCACGCCCTCCTGCCCCTGGCCGCTGGCGTGGCGGAACACCAGATCCAGCCGGTCGCCGGCGGTGCGCACATCCACCAGTACATAGCTCTGGTCGCTGGGCCGGACCACCGCAAAGCGCCAGAAACGGATGCTGCCGAAATTGCGCTGCAAAAACCCCTGACGTACTGTTTCTGCCAGGGTTTCAAGGGATGTGGCTGCCATGATGGGTAAAGGCTCCTTTGGTCGCGTGAAGATACACAATCCCGCCCGGAGTGCATAGCGCCCCGATGACGGATGAGACCGGTGCAGGCGGGGGAGGGCGAAAGCGCCAGGCCGAAATGCCCACCTCGCCCACCTCGCCCGCACCAGCCCCGGACAGCCGCTACTTTACCGGCTCTCGGTGAGCGGGCCGCAACGGCGGTTCAAATGGGCGCACCAGGCCTCGGGTTGGCCCAGAAAGCGATCCACCGCCAGGCTTTCCAGCCGCCCATCGGGCAATTCCAGCCCCAGGGTCGGAAAGCCTCGCCCGCCCAGGCGCGCAAGCCAGCCCAGGCTATCCCCAAAGTGTGCATCCAGCCCCGCGTGCTGGCGGGTCTGCTCGGCCTCAAAGACGGCACCCTCCAGGCCCAGCTCGACGGCCAGGGCGGTCAGCACGGCGGGTTCGGAGATGGCGCGCCCTTCCACAAAGTGGGCCTGCTGGGCCCGGTGCAGAAAGTCGGCGCCCCGGCCTGCCAGGGCTTCGGCGGCCAGCAGCGCGGTGGTGGGCGGGGCCGAATCCAGCACCACCCGTTCATCCCGTAGCAGCCCGTTCTGGTAGGCCTCGCCAAAGGGTTGGCCGGTGAGTTGGGCGATGCGTGCATCGTGGGGCAGCACATAAGCCCGCCACTCGGGGGTGATGGGGCGCCGGCGCGGGCCGGTGAGCATCCCGCCCCCGTGCAGCACCAGGGGGAGTTCGGGCAGCTGCTGGCGGCTTGCTGTGATTAGCGGGGCCACGGCCCAGCACCAGCCGCAGAACGGATCAAACACGTAGTGCAGGCGCAGGGCACCCTCTGTGGGGCTTACTGGGGCCATTTCATTTCCCCCTTGATGACTTTGGTGGAAATCCCCAGCCCGGCCCCGGCCTCGAACTGGGGGTAGGCCGCTTGCATGGCCTGGCCCAGGGCCTGGCTGTCGGCGGCGCGGGCCGCTTCGGTTTCAAAGCGCCGGATGTAGTCGGCGGTAAAGCGCACGGCCTCCAGGCCCGCCGGGCGATTGCCCAGATAGTGGCCGGGGATCACCTGACGCGGCTTGAGGGCTTCGATCTCGCGCAGGCTGGCAAGCCAGGCCTGGCGGGCGGCAGGGGTCTGGGCGTCGGCCATCCAGACGTGTTCGCCGCTGCTCACCACCACCCCGCCGGCCACCGTGCGCAGGGCCGGAATCCACAGATAGCTGCGCTCCGGTGCCGCGCCCTTGAGGCCCATGATGCGCAGGGCCTGGCCTTCGAGGGTGAGCTGGTCGCCCTGTACTGGGGTGGGCAGGATCAGGGTTTCGGGGGCCTGGTCTTTCAGGAGCGGCCCCCAGTAGGCCAGCTTGCCTTCCATCTGGGCGCGGATGATGGCGATGGTCTGGGGCGTGGCGAGAATGGGCGCATCAGGGAAAGCCGCGTGGATCAGGCCCAGTCCGAAGTAGAAGTCCGGGTCTGCCTGACTCACGTAAATGGCCTGGAGCTGCTTGCCGCTGGCCTTGATCTTGTCGATCAGGGCCTGGGCATCCTTGCGCTCGAATTGGGCATCCACCAGGATCAGCCCATGCTTGCCGCTGATGAGGGTGGAGGTCACGGGGAACATGGCCGTGTGGCCCGGGTTGTACACCTCCAGCTGCAGGGGCTGGGCCGCGTGGGCGAGGGGGGCGAAGGCATGGAGGGCGGCCAGGCTCAGGCTGCTGAGGATGAGGGTGCGGCGCAGGTTCATGGTGGCGTTTCCGTTCAGGGGTGAATGCAGATGCGTCATCTTAGGGCTGACCATCTGCGCGAAATACGCCAAAATTGGCAATGGATTGTTGCGCCAATCGAACAATTCAAGCTGCCAACAAAACTACCAACACAGGTCTCCCCATGGATCGAATTACTGCCGCCCAGGTGTTTGTGTGCATTGCCGAGCAAGGCAGCCTCTCGGCGGCGGCCGAGCGCCTCGACATGTCCCGGGCCATGGTGACCCGCTATCTGGCCGAGATGGAAGGCTGGATCGGGGCCCGCCTGTTCCATCGCTCCACCCGCCGCCTGAGCCTTACCACGGCGGGTGGCCTGGCCCTGGAGCGTTGCCGGGCGATGCTGGCCCTAGCGGGGGAATTGCCCCTCCTGGGCGAGGCCCAGAGCGAGCAGCCCCGGGGCGTGTTGCGGCTGGCCTGCGCCCCTTCCCTGGCCGAGGCGCTGCTGGCCCGGGCGGTGGCTGCTTTTGTCGAGCGTTATCCGGGCACCCACGTGGATCTGCAGACCAGCGACAAGGCGGTGAATCTGGTGGAGGAGCGCATTGATCTGGCGGTGCGCATCACCAACACCCTGGAGCCGGGCATGATTGCGCGCCGGCTGGCCGACTGCCATTCGGTGATCTGCGCCGCCCCCGCCTATCTGGCCCGCCGGGGCCGGCCCAGCACCCCCGATGAACTGGCCGGACATGCCTGCCTGACCTACGACTATTTCGGGAGCAGCGTGTGGCAGCTGGGGGCGCCCGGGTTGCCCGCGCCTCTGGCGGTGCCGGTGTGGGGGCCCCTGAGTTCGAACGATGCCTGCGCGCTGTTGCAGGCCGCCCTGGCCGGGGCGGGCGTGAGTCTGCAACCCCTGTATGCGGTGGCCGGCCATCTGGCCGCCGGGCGGCTGGAGGCGCTGCTGCCGGCTTATCAGCCCCGGGTGATGGGGATACACGCCATTTATCTGTCGCGCCAGTATCAGCCGGCGATTTTGCGGGCGATGCTGGATTTTCTGGCGGAATGGATGGGCCAGGAACCCGCCCTGCAAGCGCCGGAAGTGGTGCTGTCGGAACTGTCTGGTATTGCCCGCTGAACCATACATGGTGTTTTTAACAGGCCCTGGGCTAGAATCGATGGTTCGTTCAAGTAGCCCACGGGATTGATGATGACCGCCTCTGCAAAAGTGCATATCGACGATGTTCGTATCCGCGAGATCAAGGAACTGGCCCCCCCCGCCCACATGCTGCGGGAGTTTCCGGCCACCCCCAAGTCTGCGGCCACTGCTTTTGAGGCGCGTGCTGCGATACACCGTGTGCTGTTTGGCGCCGATGACCGTCTGCTGGTGGTAATCGGCCCCTGCTCGATCCACGACACCGAAGCCGCCCTGGAGTATGCGCGCCGCCTCAAGGCCGAGGCCGAGCGCTACAAGAATGATCTGCTGGTGGTCATGCGGGTTTACTTTGAAAAGCCCCGCACCACCGTGGGCTGGAAGGGGCTGATCAACGATCCCCATCTGGATGGCAGCTTCCGCATCAACGAAGGCCTGCGCATCGCCCGCAAGCTGCTGTGGGAAATCAACGAGATGGGGCTGCCCGCCGCCACCGAGTTCCTCGACATGATCACCCCCCAGTACATCGGCGACCTGATTTCCTGGGGCGCAATCGGTGCCCGTACCACCGAGAGCCAGGTGCACCGGGAGTTGGCTTCCGGCCTGTCGTGCCCCGTGGGCTTCAAGAACGGCACCGATGGCAACATCCGGATCGCCGTGGATGCGATCAAGGCTGCCCAGGCGCCCCACCATTTCCTGTCGGTGACCAAGGCCGGCCATTCGGCCATTGTGTCCACTGCCGGCAACGAAGACTGTCACCTGATCCTGCGCGGCGGCAAGGGCCCCAACTACGACGCTGCCAGCGTGGATGCCGCGTGCAAGGATCTGGCCGCCTCCGGGGTGTCTGCCAAGGTGATGATCGACTTCTCCCACGCCAACAGCCGCAAGCAGCACAAGCTGCAGGTGGAAGTGGCCCAGGATGTGGGCGGCCAGCTGGCTGCCGGTGACGACCGCATCATCGGGGTGATGGTCGAATCCCACCTGAAGGAAGGCCGCCAGGATCTCAAGCCCGGCGTGACCCTCGAATACGGCCAAAGCATCACCGATGCCTGCATCGGCTGGGAAGACAGCCTTACCGTGCTCGAAACCCTGGCCGAAGGGGTACGCCAGCGCCGCGTGCGTCGGGCTGCCAGCGAGTAAGCCGCATCCTCTGTTGCGGTCTCTGCAAGTGTGATCACCGGCCTGCTGCGTGCAGGCCGGTGGCGTTTCAGGAGTCCTGAGCGTGTCTGCTGTGCTTCCTGTGGTTGGGCGTTTTGCCCCGTCGCCCACCGGCCCCCTGCATTTTGGTTCTGTTCTGGCGGCCCTGGGGAGTTGCCTCTCGGCCCGCAGCCAGGGTGGGCGCTGGCTGCTGCGCATCGAAGATGTGGATGCGCCGCGCTGTAGCCCGGCCGCCGCTGAGGGCATTGTGCGTACCCTCGAAAGCCTGGGCTTTGAATGGGACGGCCCGGTGGTGTGGCAGAGCGCCCGCACCGAGACCTACCAGGCCGCCCTGGAACTGCTGCGCCAGGCGGGCCAGGTGTTTGCTTGCGCCTGCACCCGCAAGGAAATGGCCGATTCAGCCCTGGCCCGGGATGGCACCCGGCGTTATCCGGGCACCTGCCGCGACGGGCTGCCCGCCGGGCGCAGCGCCCGGGCCTGGCGCCTGCGGGTGGGGGCGGGCGTGGTGATGTTCGATGACCGCATCCAGGGCCGGGTGGCAGAAGACGTGGCCGCCGACGTGGGCGATTTTGTGCTGCTGCGCGCCGATGGCCTGTTTGCCTACCAGCTTGCGGTGGTGGTGGATGATGCGGAGGCGGGCGTGACCGAAGTGGTGCGAGGGGCCGATCTGCTGGACTCCACCCCGCGCCAGATCCTGCTCCAGCAGCAGCTGGGCTACCCGGTGCCGGCCTATGCCCATCTGCCGGTAGCCTGTAACCCGGCGGGCGAAAAGCTCTCCAAGCAGACCCTGGCCCGGGCGGTGGAGGGCCAGGCCCCGGCCCGGGTGCTGGTGGATGCACTAGGGTTTTTGGGCCAGTGCCCGCCCCCAGGCTTGGCCGAGGCGCCCCTGGCCCAGGTGTGGGACTGGGCGCGGGCCCATTGGGATCTGGGCCGGGTGCCGCGCCAGCGCAGCCTGCCCGCGCCGGCCTATGCCTGAGGTTTGGCCCCGCCGGCTTCACGCCAGTGGGCGAGGGCCGGGCCGATTTCTTCCAGGCGGCGGAACACCTGAATGCCGCCGAGGCGGCAGGCCACCTCGTTCAGCCCCGCGCCCCCTGCCCAGATGGCGAGCCGGGGCGGCAGCTGCTGGCGCAGGCTGCGCAATCCTTCCACTGCCTGCCGGGCCGGATAGGCGGCGCTGAAGGACAGGGCCAGCACATCAAAGGGGCCGTGTTCGGCCGCCTGGCGGATCTCATCCAGGGGCATATGCACCCCCAGGGACAAACAGCAGGCGCCCTCGGTGACCAGCATGGCTTCCACCATCAACAGGCCCAGGCTGTGGAACTCTTCAGGGAAGGTGGTCAGCACCACCCGGGGCTGGCAGCCCTGGCTGGGTTGGCTGCTGATGGCGGTACGCAGCAGGTTCTGGACGGTTTCGGTGTACAGGTGTTCCTCGCTCACCCCCAATTCGCCCCGCAGCCAGGCATCGCCCACCATCTGGCTGAGGGGCGCCACCACGCCGCACACAAACTGCTGTAGGCCCACCTTCATCAAGGCTTGCTGGAGCTGCTGGCGCAGTTCGTAATGGGCCCGCGTCCGGATCAGAGTCAGCAGGGTGTCGAGTCGGCGGCAGGCGTCCGGGCAGGCGCAGGCCTGGGCCCGGCCTTTTTCTTCGAGTAGTTGCCGCAGGGCTTCGCTGTCCAGCCCGACCAGTTTGGCCGGGCGCAAACCCTGGTCGGTGAGGCGGCGCAGCAGGCGCAGCTTATCCACCTGCTCGGCGGGATAGAGCCGTTCACCGCAGCCATCCCGTTCGGGGGCAGGAAAGCCGTAGCGCCGCTCCCAAACCCGCAGGGTGTCTTTGGCGAGGCCGGTTTCCCGTTCGACAGCGGCAATCGTCAGGTGCGTGTTGTACATTTTGTCTAAGACAAAAACTTGACCAAAGGGAGTTTTGGTTCTAGGGTAGAGCCATAGCCAACTTTTGTCCAGGACAAAACCATGGGTATTCAAACTTTGACGCACGGACTTCTCCGGCTCGGAAGCGTGCTTGTACTGGGGGCAGCCCTGTTTGTCGCAGCTCAAGGGCAGGCCGCTGATGCCGCACGCAATGGCGCCCAGGGCAAGCCCGTCGCCATGCCGGTTCAGGCCGCCCAGACCAGTGATCTGGCGGTACTGATCTTCCTCCACGAAAACGCTGCCAGTCGGTGACCGCCATGGAGCGCCCTTTCATGCGACGTTGGGCCCTGGCTTGCAGCCTGGGCGTAATGGCGGGCGGTGCCGGTGCGGCTGATAGCTGCCCGGCCCTGCTCAATCACAGCTTTCCGGGCCTCCAGGATGGGCGCCCCCAATCCCTGTGCCAGTACCAAGGTAAGGTGGTGCTGGTGGTGAATACCGCCAGCTACTGCGGTTTCACCTCCCAGTACGACGGGCTGGAGAAGATGTACGCCCGTTACAAGGATCAGGGTTTGGTGGTGCTGGGCTTTCCGTCCAACGACTTCGGCGCCCAGGAGCCGGGGAGCAATGGCGAGATTGCCGAGTTCTGCCGCCTCACCTACGGGGTCAAGTTTCCCATGCTGGCCAAAACCAACGTGGTGGGCCCCGAGACCAACCCTTTCTACCGTCAGCTGGCCACCACCACGGGTGAGCGGCCCCGCTGGAATTTCCACAAATACCTCATCGACCGCAGTGGCCGTCGGGTCATCAGCTTCCCGAGTGAAACCAAACCCGATGATCCGCGTCTGATGGCTGAGATCCAGAAAGCGCTGGCCGCAAAGCCTTGATCTTCCGGCTGCTGTGCTGCGTCACTTCCGCTGATTCAACCGATGCCCGCCGCACGTACGGCGGGCACGCCTTCGCCCCTTCACCCTGCGTTTTCATACGCTCCGCAGTACCCCACAGGAGAAACTGATCGTGAATGCCCCCGAGAAACTCCATCTGCCCGATGTCCAGTCCACCCCCGACCAACGCCAGCTGGCGATTCAGCGGGTGGGCGTGCGGGGCCTGCGTTATCCCCTCAAGTGGGTGGATGAGGCCGGCCAGGTGCAGCACACCGTTGCCCGCCTCGAAATGACCGTTGCCCTGCCGCCCGAGGTCAAGGGCACCCACATGTCCCGCTTTGTGGAGCTGCTGGAGGCCGAAACCGGCCCGGTGGATCTGGCCCGTCTGGGCGCCCTGGCCACCGACATGCTGACCCGCCTGGACGCCCAGGCCGGGCGCATCGAGATGGAGTTCCCCTTCTTCCTGCGCAAGGCCGCGCCGGTATCCGGGGTGGAAAGCCTGCTCGACATGGATGCCCGCATCGTGGTCGAAAAGCAGGGCGATGCACCGGCCAGCATCGAGTTGTGCGTGGTGGTGCCGGTGACCAGCCTGTGCCCCTGCTCGCGCAAGATTTCTGCCTACGGCGCCCACAACCAGCGTTCCCACCTGACCCTCAGCGCGGTGCTGCGCGCAGACATGAGCCTGGAAACCCTGGTGCGCATCGCCGAAGAAGAGGCTTCATGCGCGGTGTTTGGCCTGCTCAAGCGGCCCGACGAAAAGTGGGTCACCGAGCGGGCCTACGACAATCCCAAGTTTGTTGAGGATCTGGTGCGGGACGTGGCCCTGCGCCTTAAAAACGAGCCGCGCATCGCCCGTTGGTCGATTGCCTCCGAAAACTTTGAGTCCATCCACAACCACTCGGCCTACGCCCTCATTGAGGGGCACAACGTCTGAGGCTGCGCCTGAGGAGCTTTCTCAGTCCAGCCCCCAGCCCCGTCCCCAGGCGGGCCAGCCAGCGCCCCAGGGGAGCGCTGGGCTGGGGCGGCAGAATCAGGATTTCGCTGGCCCAGATGGCTTCCAGCTTCACCCAACCCCCTTCGGGCAGGGTATATACATCTTCGGCCCCCAGACGCTGACGCAGCTTGAAGCCCAGCGGGTCGCCCGGCGGGCAGACCTCCACGGTGAGCAGCCCACGCTCCACCCACACCCGGCTGCCGGTGGGGATGGCGCAGTGCAGTTCCTGGCCTCGGGCCAGATACAAGGGGCGAGGGGCGGGAGCCATGATCTTTCCTTTCGGGGCTTGATGGGCTTGATACGAATAGCGCCAGCTTAAAGAGGCGGCTTGCACCATAACAGGCACACAAAACGGCTTTCTGTATCGCTGCAGAAGGCCGTTTTTGTATCTGTTATGGTGTGTTGAGGCCTGAACTGTGTCTGTGCGCCCGGCGCGGCTCTGGGGGATCATGGGGGCATGAATGCCCAGCCCAAGCCTTTGCTCTATCAGACCCTGGCCGACCATTACCGGGGGGCGATTGCCGCCGGCGTACTGGCGGCGGGGGCGCGCATGCCCTCGGTGCGGGTGCTGATGCACCAGCATGGGGTCAGCCTCAGTACCGCGCTCCAGGCCTGCCGCACGCTGGAGGAAGAAGGCCTGCTCGAAGCCCGGCCCCGCTCCGGCTATTACGTCTTGCCCCCCAGGCGCACCCGGCTCGCCCCGGTGCCTGAGCCGGATCTGGCCTCGTCGCCAATGTGGCCGGTGCCCGCCCCTGCGCCGTATACGGGCATCCACGACCGGGTGTCTGATTTTGTGGCCAAGTGCGAGCGTTACCCGGTGCTGACCAATCTGGCCCTGGCCTTTGGCGCCCCCGAAGCCTATCCCCAGGAAGCCCTGAAAAATGCCGCCCTGCGTGCCCTGCGCCAGCACCCCGAGGTGTTGGTGAGCCCCGTGCCGCCGCTGGGGGAGGCCCGTTTCCGGGCTGCGCTCGCCCGCCGGGCCCTGGCGGCGGGGATGAGCCCGTCGGCTGATGAGGTGCTGGTGACCCACGGCTGCACCGAGGCCATGAACCTGGCCCTGCGCGCCGTCACCCAGCCCGGCGATCTGGTGGCGGTGGAGTCGCCCACGTATTTTGGTCTGCTTCAGGTGATCGAAAGCCTGGGCCTGCGCACCCTGGAGATTCCCACCAGCCCGAGCCGGGGGCTATCGGTGGATGCGCTGGATCTGGCCCTCTCCACCCATCCCCAGATTCGCGCCGTGGTGGTGATTCCCAACTTCCAGAACCCGCTGGGGGTGGTCATGCCCGACGAGGAGAAGGCCCGCCTGGTGGCCCTGTGTGAGGCGCGTCAGGTGCCCCTGGTGGAGGACGACATCTACGGCGCCCTGAGTGACGATGATCGCCCCCTCAAGGCCTGCAAGGCCTGGGACCGGAGCGGCAACGTGATCTACTGTGGTTCCCTGCACAAGACCCTGGCCCCGGGCATGCGCCTGGGCTGGATGTTGTGCGGGCGCTGGCTGGCCCGGATACGGATGTTCAAGCACGCCCAGAGCCGTTCCAACGATGCGCTCGCCCAGATGGCCGTGGGGGCGTTCATGGACAGCCACGCCTACGACCGCCACCTGGTGCGGCTGCGACGCCAGTTGCGCACCCAGCGCCAGCAGATGGCCGAGGCCATTGAGCAGCATTTTCCGCCCGGCACCCGCCTCAACCTGCCCCGGGGCGGGATGTTGCTATGGGTTGAGATGCCGGCGGGCACCTCTTCGGGCCGGGTGTTTGAAGAAGCCCTGCGGCGTGGTATCCGGGTGGCGCCGGGCCTGCTGTTTTCCAACTCGGAGCGTTTCGATCACTTTCTGCGCATCAGCTGTGGCCAGCCGATGAGCGAACAGGTCGTGCAGGCGGTGGCAAGCCTGGGGAGGATTGTGAGCGCTACGGATTGAAAGCAGGGCCGGGCTGGGGTTTTATCCCTTTCGGTGGGCTTTCGGCAGGCTTGCATGGGGTGTGCCCCGGTTTGAGCCGCTTATTTCTGTGGTTTTTAGCCCTTTGGCTGTCGGATTGTTGACAAAGTGTCGCCTGAAAACCTTCGGGCAGGGCAAAATCTGTTCTTTTCCGGGTGGCACGGCCCGTGCATTGCGACTTGTCGCACGTCCAATCCGATGTGGGTGATGAAAGTCGGTGTTGGGCGGTGTTGGTCGGGTTGCCCGGATGCCGGGTCATCCGGAATCTCGTTTCTTATGGGGAGTGTTTATTGTGCTGAGCAAGCAGCGGTGGTCGCAGGCCGGTTTGGGTCTGGTGATGATGGTGGTGTCCTGTATGGCCATGGCCAGCGGTGGGGAGGCGCCCCAGGTGGCCGGGATTCCGGTGGATTTCATCCTCTTTGCCCTGACCCTGCTGGGCGTGGCCCTGTTTCACGATCACACCCTCAAGGTGGGGCTGACCGGGTTGGTGACGATCTCCCTCTACAAGGTACTGATCACCGGCTTTCATACGGGTGAGGGCCTGGCCGGGCACTTTGCCCATGAATGGGTGACCCTGGCCAATCTCTTCCTGCTGCTGATGGGCTTTGCGCTCCTGGCCCGCCATTTTGAGAAGACCCGCATTCCGGTGATCCTGCCCCGTTATCTGCCCGATGACTGGAAGGGTGGCTTCGTGCTGCTGGTGATGGTGTTCGTGATCTCCAGCTTCCTGGACAACATCGCGGCAGCCCTGATTGGTGGGGCCATGGCCCATTCCCTGTTCCGGGCCAAGGTGCATGTGGGCTATCTGGCGGCCATTGTGGCGGCCTCCAATGCTGGCGGCTCCGGCAGCGTGGTGGGAGATACCACCACCACCATGATGTGGATTGCCGGCATCAGCCCGGTGGACGTGCTGGAAGCCTTTGTGGGTTCCGGGGTGGCTCTGGTGCTGTTTGGCATTCCGGCCGCCCGGGTGCAGCAGAAGTATTCCCCCATTCTCAAGGGCGCCCATGAACACACCCACGCCGATTGGCCCCGGATCGGGATTGTGGCCCTGATTCTGGCCGCTGCGGTGGCCACCAATGTGGTTGTGAACATGAACTACCCGGAAAAGGCAGATAGCTTTCCCTTTTTAGGGCTTTCTGTCTGGGGCGCGATTCTGGTAACGGTGGCCGTGCGTCGCCCGGATTGGGAGGTGCTCCCGGAGAATTTGAAGGGAACGGTTTTCCTGCTCTCCCTGGTGAGCTGCGCGTCCATGATGCCGGTCGAAAAACTGCCTGCCGCTTCCTGGCAGACCGCCATGGGCCTGGGCTTTGTGTCAGCGGTGTTCGACAACATCCCGCTGACCGCCCTGGCCCTCAAGCAAGGAGGCTATGACTGGGGTTTCCTGGCCTACGCGGTGGGCTTTGGCGGTTCGATGCTGTGGTTTGGCTCCTCTGCCGGGGTGGCCCTGGCCAGCATGTTCCCGGAGGCCAAGTCGGTGGGCAACTGGCTGCGCCACGGCTGGTTTGTGGCGGCGGCCTATGTGGTCGGTTTTCTGGTGATGCTGGCGCTGGTGGGCTGGCAGCCCCATGAGACGGTCAAGGCGGTGGCGGCAGCAGTTCAATAATTCTGTCAAAAACCGTAGGGAGATGCCGTATTAGAGAAATTCTCCCGGACTCTGGGTTCGCTGAAAATCAGCCTGAATCATAGTTGTGCAAAAATGGGCGCCTGACAACCATCAGGCTCCCCCGGGGCCGTCTGCAGGAGGTCCTGTATGGGCTTGCGACTGAAGTTCAACCTTGTTTTGTTGCTGGTGTTTCTGGTGGGCATCGGTGTGGCCGGCGGGATCAGCCATGAGCTGCTGTACCGCAACGCACGCGCCCAAGTACTGGCCGAGGCCCGGCTGCTGATGGAGGCAGCCTTGGCGGTGCGCGGCTACACCGTGAACCAGGTGCGTCCCCATCTGCTCGACAAGCTCGACACCGAGTTCCTGCCCCAGACAGTGCCTGCCTACGCGGCCACCGAGACGCTTGCAACGCTGCGCAAGAAATATCCGGAATACGATTACAAGGAAGCCACGCTCAACCCCACCAACCCCCGCGACCGGGCCGCCGATTGGGAGGCGGATCTGGTCAACGCCTTCCGCAATGGTGCCGAGGCTAAGGAAATCAGCGGCGAACGGGAAACGCCCACCGGCCCGGCCTTATATATCGCCCATCCGATCCGTATCGAATCGCCAGCCTGTCTGGCCTGTCACACCACCTCGGATATGGCGCCACCCACCATGGTCAAAACCTATGGGGGGGCGAATGGCTTTGGTTGGAAACTCAACGAAATCGTGGGCGCCCAAGTGGTGTCGGTGCCCATGGCGCTGCCCCTTGAAAACGCAGCCCGGACGTTCCGAACCTTCATGTATGCCCTGGTGGGGGTGTTCGTGGCCGTGTTTGTGGCTCTCAACCTGATGCTTTCCTGGCTCATCATCCGGCCCGTTTCCCATATGTCGGAAGTGGCGGACAAGGTGAGCACCGGGGATTTTTCCCAGCCTGAGTTTGCAGAAACGGGCAAGGATGAAGTGTCTGTGCTGGCCAGCTCCTTCAACCGGATGCGGCGTAGCCTGGAAAAGGCCATGCAGATGATTGACGACTGATGTCCGGAGTCGCAAACGTGGATCAAGCCGCACGCGCTGTCGCCCTGCCTGCAGGCACCCAGTTGCAGGAGTACCGGATTGAGCGAATCCTGGGGAGTGGTGGGTTCGGGATTACCTACCTGGCCCACGATACCCATCTGGACTGCCCGGTCGCGATCAAGGAGTTCCTGCCCCGGGATCTGGCGTCCCGGGGGGCTGACGTCTCCTTGGTGCTGGCCAGCGATGAAGCCCAGCGCAGCTTTGAGTGGGGGCTCCAGCGCTTCTTGCTGGAGTCCCGCGCCCTGGCGGGTTTCCACCATCCGGGCATCGTGCGGGTATTGCGCTATTTCCGGGCCAATAAAACCGCCTACATGGTGATGGCCTATGAAACCGGCCAGCCCCTGCAACAGTGGCTGGTGGGCCGTCTGCCCCTTGATCGGGCGTCTTTGCTGCGCATCGTGACGCCCCTGCTGGATGGCCTGGAGGTGATCCACAAGGCGGGTTTCCTGCACCGGGACATCAAGCCTGGCAACATCTACATGCGCTCCGACGGCTCTCCGGTGCTGCTGGACTTTGGTTCGGCCCGCCGCATGCATGATGACCAAGCGGATGCGGGGGCCCTGACCGCCGTGGTGTCGCCAGGCTTTGCCCCGGTGGAGCAGTACCACCGCCATGGCCACCAGGGCCCCTGGACTGATTTGTACGCCCTGGCTGGTGTCATGTACTGGATGGTAACCGGGCGTTTGCCCTTGGACGCCTTTGCCCGGGTCAAGAACGATCCCATGCCCAGCGCCCTGGCGGTGGCCAATCAGGAAAGCTTTGGGACGGCCTTGCTCAAGGCCATCGATTGGGCTCTGAGCCCCGAAGAGGCACGCCGCCCGCGTCAGGTGGCCGAGTTTCGGCGGGCCTGTCTGGCCCCACCGACGGGGGGCGAGGGCGGTGATGCACCGGTGGAGGCGCCGCTGCCGATTGGCATTTCGGCCTCCGAGGCGCGAACCTTCATCGGGGCGGTTTTGTTTGCCGGCTTGTCGGGGGAGGCTGCGGAGGGGCATCGCCCCCAGTTGCTTCAGATCCTCAAACACGCCATTGCCCAGGTGCCGCCCTCCAACCGGCTCGCGGTCAATACCCGCGAGGGCTGCGCCGTCTGTTATGTGGGCGATCCAGAAGATGCCCTGCGCACGGCGGTGCAGCTGGGGGATGCAGCGGCCGGTGCGGGCCTGGGCGTGCATATGGGGATCAACCTGGGGCCGGTTCAAGTGGCTCCCGACCCCAAAGGCCGCTCGCGTATTTTGGGCGACGGGATCACCACCGCCTTTCGGGTGATGCGCTTTGCCGAGCCCGGGCAGGTGCTGGTGGCCCGGGCCTACTACGAAGTGATCCAGCAGCTTCGGCGCCACGGGGGGCCGGGTTTCCTGCCCCTGGGCGTACGACGTGATGCCCAGGCCCGGGAGCATGAGCTGTATGCCTATAGCGGGGAAATGCCGGCAGTCAGTGCCGGGGTGCAGGATGTGTCGCTGGTGCGCCCTGCGCTTGGGGCGGATATTGCCGAAGGGATGGTGGAGGCCGCCGAGCGTCTGCTGACCTTGCACATCGGCCCCATGGCCCGCATTCTGGTGCGCCGTACCCTGCCCCAGGTGCAGGGGCCGGTGGATCTGTTTGTGAGGTTGGCGGGGCTTATTCCGGATGCGGCGCCCCGGGAGGCGTTCTTGAGCTCGGTGACGCAGCTGACCGGTGTTTCACGCAGCCTGACCACCCAGACCCTGCAGCGCAGCCAGCGGGTGGACTTCAGCCGCCCAGCAGCGCCCACCACCCGGGTAGCCTTTTATCTGGATGATGAACGCCAGCGGCGCGTGGAGCAGGTGTATGCCCGCCATATCGGCCCCATGGCCCGGGTGCTGATACGCAAGACCTTGCCCGGGGCGGTGGATGCCCAGGGGTTTTGCAGTGCCCTGGCCGCCCATCTGGACCAGGAGTCTGCCCGACGTCAGCTGCTGGCAGAACTCAGCCAGGCCCTGGCGCCGGACTGATCCCTCTTCAAGGCGTGCTGGCGCCCGGGGCGGCTTCTGCCTTGGGGCCGTCCAGGCGGCGCGCTTCTTCGGCGCTGATGTACTCGAACACCTTGACCCCCTTGCCAACGCCCGTGGTGGTGCGGGCGATTTCGGTGGCGGCGGCGGCCTCCCGCTCGGTCACAATGCCCATCAGGTAGACCGTGGCTGCTTCGGTGGTCACCTTCACGTGCTGGATGCGGAATTCTTTCTGATCTACGAAGCGCGCCTTCACCTTGGAGCTGATATAGCTGTCATTGCTACGGCTGCCGAGGCCGCTGGTGGGCGCCACTCGCAGCTCATTGACAACCTCCTTGACGTTTTCCACGCCCCGGGCGACGCGTTCGGCGGTCACGCGGCTCTCTTCGTTGAAGACTTCGCCGGTCAGGAGCAGCTTGCGGTTGTAGGACGTGGTGTTGAGGTGCACCTTGTCGCCCAGCTCTCCGTTGATCCGGTTGAGGGCCTTCCATTCGATGGACTCATCATCCATATAGGTGCCCGAACTGCGGCGATCCACCGCCACGGCCACGGCCATGCCGGCGCCGCCCACCACTACCGGAAAGCAGCCTTGCAGGGCTGGCACCAAGCCCAGGGCGAGGAGGGCTGTCAGGGCAGATTTGCGTAATTTCATTCTTCGACTCCAAGGAAGAGACAGTCGATGCCATCGCACAGGCAGTGCAGGGTGAGCAGGTGGACTTCCTGAATGCGGGCGGTGCGGTCGGCGGGCACGCACAGGTGGATGTCGTCCGGGCCCAGCAGCTCGGTCATCTGGCCGCCGCCCTTGCCGGTGAGGGCCACCACGCGCATTTCCCGCTCGTGGGCGGTGTGAATGGCTTCGATCACGTTGGGGGAGTTGCCACTGGTGGAAATCGCCAGCAGCACGTCGCCCGGCTGACCCAGGGCACGCACCTGCTTGGAGAACACTTGGGTGTAGTCGTAGTCGTTGGCGATGGAGGTGAGTGTGGAGCTGTCGGTGGTGAGAGCCAGGGCCGCCAGGGGCGGGCGCTCCATCTCGAAGCGGTTGAGCAGTTCGGCGGCAAAGTGCTGGGCATCGGCGGCCGAGCCCCCGTTACCGCAGGCCAGGATCTTGCCGTTATCCATCAGGCAGTGGGTCATGGCCTCAATGGCTGCCGCAATGGGGTCGGCCATGAATTCAAGGGCAGCCAGCTTGGTCTGGGCGCTGTCGGTGAATTGTTGGGCGATACGGGCAACGAGATCCATGGGCAGACTCCGGAAAAATTGAGCCGGATTCTACACCGGCCAGCCAGCAGGGCGGGCTTTCCCGGGCGGGGGATGTATTGCGAGATATGTTGAGGCCCTGTGCTGCCTTAAGGCAGGGCGCACAGATCGATTCGGAGGCGTTTCCAGGGGTTGCGGTGGGCTTGAAGCTGGCCGATCCGGGCCTGAAGCCCGTAGCCAGCATCCAGGGCCTGGGCGGCCGGACGGTTATGGGGGCGGGGCAGATGGCCTAGAGGGTGGCCCTGCCAGTCAACGCGCACCGCGTAGCGATCGTGGGGGTTGTCGGGTTCCCGGTGCAGGCTGAGCTGGTCGCCGGGCTGCATTTCATCCCAGAACTGGCGCCCGGTGTAAAACTGAAAGCCGGCCAGGGGCAGGCTATCCACCAGTACGCACACCTGGCCGGCTTGGCTTGCCTGGCTATGGCTCGCCAGGAACAGCAGACTCAGGAGGCATCGAAGGCGCCACGTATCCACTGGATGCGGGCTTCGTCCAGGCCGTCGAGCAGCAGGGCATCGAAGCGGCAGGGGCGGTTAATATGGGCGCGCCCGGCACCCTGCAGCCAGCATTCGGCGGCATGCAGGATGCGCCGTTGCTTGCTGGGGGTGATGCTCTCGGCGGCACCGCCGTAACGTGGATTGCTGCGCAGGCGCACTTCTGCAAAGACCAGCACATCCCGCTCCAGAGCGATCAGATCGATCTCTCCGCCCCGGAAGCGTGCGTTGTGTTCAAGGATGCTGAGCCCTTCCCGACGCAAAAAACCGGCGGCCAGTTCTTCGGCGGCCGAGCCCTTGCGCAACGCTGGCGCTTGCGGGGAAACGGCGGCGCGCCCACAATCTGCGTCCCCGGCCTTTTGCCACCAGTTTAGCCATGCAACTCGCACTTCCAGAATCTCCTCTCGCAGCTATGCCATCATTGTATGTGGTGGCTACGCCTTTGGGAAACCTTCATGACATTAGTTTCCGCGCCCTTGCACTTCTTAAGACAGTGGGAACCGTCGCCGCAGAGGATACACGCCATAGCCAGCGCCTGTTGGATGCTTTTGGAATAAGGACGAAGCTGCTTGCGCTCCATGAGCATAACGAGCAATCCGCCGCCGGCCAGCTCATCAAGCTGCTGGAGGCGGGCGAGCATGTGGCCTTGATTACCGATGCGGGTACCCCGGCGGTGTCTGATCCTGGTGCGCGGGCGGTGGCGCGGGTGCAGGAGGCCGGTTTTCCGGTGGTGCCGGTGCCGGGCGCGTGCGCGGCGATTGCGGCCTTGTCGGCCTCAGGTCTGGCCGATGGCGCCTTCCATTTCCATGGTTTTCTGCCCACCCGCTCGGCAGCCCGGCGCGCCCACTTGGAGGCCATGCAGGGCATTCCCGGCACTTTGGTGTTTTACGAAGCGCCCCATCGGATTGCCGAATGCCTCGCAGATCTGGCCCAAGTATTCACTGAAGGTCGGCAGATCGTGGTGGCCCGGGAGCTGACCAAGATGTTCGAGCAGATTGCCCGGATGCCCCTGGCCGAGGCCCCCGCCTGGTTGGCGGCAGACCCCAACCGCAGCCGGGGTGAGTTCGTCTTGCTGGTTTCGGCGGCGCCCCCGACCGAAGGCGTTTCGGCCGAGGCAGAGCGGGTGCTCAAGCTGCTGCTGAATGAACTGCCCATTAAAAAAGCGGCCCGAATGGCCGCCGAGATTACCGGCGCACCCAAGAACGCCCTGTACGAGCTGGGCTTGGCGCTACGCAAGGCTGACGAGGGGGGGGATGGGGACGACTGAGTCCAGATCCGCCAGCACTTTATTGTTCGCGCACATGTCGACATGAAAAGCCGACATGAAAAAACCCCGCCGGGCGCAGTCCGAGCGGGGTTTTTTCATGGGC
>JAJTBM010000404.1 GCA_021286885.1 Rhodocyclales bacterium | reverse complement strand
TGGCAAACACGAATGAGGAACGCTTGGGTAAGAATGCATGCCCCTGCCCGCTATGGGCCGGGGCAAGAACCAGCCCCGGAGAACGAGGCTGGTCAGATCAGCAGTTCAGTGCCAAACCGATCAGAAGGTCTTGACGTTCAACGCCTTGATCAGGGCACCGCTCTGGCTGTACTTGCCCGTGGAGAGCGCAGTATTCTTGATAGCGGTTTCCACAGCAGCCGGGGTGGCCGTCGGGTAACGGGAACGGTACAGGGCCGCTGCGCCCGTCACATGGGGCGTGGCCATGGAGGTGCCGCTCATGGTTGTGGTCCCATTGCTGAGATAGGTGGAAAGCACGCTCACACCCGGGGCATACACTTCCACGCAAGTCCCCCAGTTGCTGAAGGAGGCGGCAGTGCCCGTGCTGTCGATGGCACCGACCGTGATGGCGCCTGCAGTGCTGCTGCCCACGCTGGAGGGCGAGTAATTGCAGGAGTTGGCATTGTCGTTACCTGCGGCAACAGCGTAGAAGACCCCAGCTGCCACCGACTTCTGGATAGCAGCGTTCAGGGTCGTGCTCAGGCCACCACCCACGCTCATGTTGGCCACGGCGGGCTTCACTGCGTTGGCGGTCACCCAGTCAACGCCCTTGATCACGTCGGAGGTATAGCCGCTACCGGTGCAATCCAGCACCTTCACGCCAGTCAGCTTCACGCCCGGAGCCATGCCGACCACGTAGCCGGTGTCGTCCTTGGCGCCGATGGTGCCGGCCACATGGGTACCGTGGCCATGGCAGTCGTAGTTCTTGCCATCAGCAGTCATGTTGACGTGCTTGATCAGGTTCAGATCCGGATGGGTCGCGACACCGGTGTCGATCACATACGCATAGGAGCCGGTCACGGCGCCAGCGCCGTTGCCCGCCAGAGTGCTGGAGATGGTGGCCTGGGTGTAGCTGATGCCCCAGGGAATGGTCTGGGCATTCACCTTGACCGGCAGATCTTCTTCAACGCTGGCCACGCTCGGGTCGGCCTGGAGGGCAGCCACTTGGGCGGGGGTCAGTGCAGCGGCAAAGCCCTTGATGGTGTGGCTGAAGGCGGTCTTGGCCTTCACGCCATGGCGCGACTCCAGTTCCTGGGTCTTGGCCATCACGCGGGAATCCACATAGCCCCAGGCCTGCACGTTGGCAGCAACGCGGGCATCGGCAGCCGCCGCGCTGGAGGCTTCGGCGCGCAGGGGAGACTGCACGGCGGTGTCGTGGTACTGAACGATGTAGCGCTTGGCGCTCTCTGCATGGGCGAAGGCGGAGACCAGCGCCAAGGCAAGGGCACAGGGGATCAGTTTCTTTTGCATGAGTTTCTTCCTTGATTGTTGAGATCAGGCCCTGCAGGAACCTTGCACCATGCTAAATGCAAAAACACGCATTAGAAAGAAATTATTTATTAATTGTTGACAAAAATCACAAGCTTTTGATTTGAAATATTTTTCACTCAAAGAATTTGTCAAACAAATAAACTGTTTTGTCATTTTTTATTTTTTTATCATTAACCGACAGGTTTCGCTTGACTTCAACCCCCCTCCTATCACACCAGCCTCATACTCCAAAAGCATCAGCCTATCCACCCGCAGTCGCACCGGGGGCCACTCCATGGACAGCAGGCGTTGGAGCACCTGCCGACAAGGGTAGGCGCCGCTGTACAGCCCTAGGGTCAGATGGGGAACATAGGGGCCGCCGTCTGGGTGGGGACGATCATCCAGTAATTGGCGCAGGCGGGCGATGCCGCCTTCCGGATCTTCCACACTCAAAAAGGGGGCCGAGCTGAAGCTGCTGGGGGCACCAATACGGATCTCGCAAGGGGGTGGCGCCCCGGCCGCCAGGGCGGCCCGGTGGCGGGCCAGATCCTCGGGGCCATAGTCGTCCGGCTGGGTTGGCTGGGCAGTCGGAAAGCCCGCCAGGGCCAAGGTGATGTGAGGCTGGCGCTGGTAGTCATCCAGCAGCCAGGGGCCCAGCACGTCGGCAGCCCGGGCCAGCAGGGCGCGCAGGTGGGGCAGATCCACCATCAAGGCCCACAGGGCATAGCGGGGGCGCCCTTGATGCCATTCGGGGAAATCCCGCCGCACATTGGGCAAGGTATGGCCGGCCGCTAGAAAGGTCTGCCGGGTGTGCTCAAGGGTTTCGGCAAGGGAGTGGGAAGGATGAGGCATGGCTCAGGTGTAAACTTTCTGGACAGGCAGCCGCTGAAAGGGAGTTGTAAGGCATGCCGCGCATGATAAAAGTTGGATCAACTGCGGGTAGTCCCTGATTGTCTTTGCGGGCGTGTTGGGGATGAAAGGTCTTCCTGCTAGAATCCAGGCCGGCGATGCAACAGTCGCCCCCCCGGCTTGCCGGGCAGGACACAACAAAAACCGCCTTCAACCTATCCATCAGCTCCATGATCCACAAACCAGAGAATTTTGTGATCGTCGGTCGTACCAGCGACGGCCGTACCTTTCGTCCCAGCGATTGGGCTGACCGTCTGTGCGGCGTCATGTCGGTGTTCGGCGCCGACCACCGGATGACCTACTCCCCCTACGTGCGTCCTGCCTGCAACATGCGGGGAGACAAAACCGTGCTGGTGGACGCCCGCATCCACGACATCGAACCGTTGGCCTACAACTTCCTCAAAAACTTCGCCAAGGATAACGACCTCCAGGTCGAAGCCCTGCCGGAAGACTACTTCGACTAGTCTGCCACTCCGCCTCAGGCATCCCACCTCAGGCATCATGCAGCAAGCAGTCACCGGGCCCCTGCCCGACCAGGCTTCCTTGGGGTAGGCTTTGGCCTTTCCCCCACAGGATGCCTGACGCATGACTGCAGCCCCCCTTCCTCCGGTCTTTCAAGGGCTGGAACCGGCCCCCGTCTGGGCCCACTTCGCCGATCTGTGCCGCATTCCCCGCCCCTCCAAGGGCGAAGCCGCCATCCGTGCCCATCTGCAGGCCTGGGCCCAGGGCCAGGGCTTTGAAACCCGGGTGGATGAAGCCGGCAATCTGCTGATCCGCAACCCGGCCACGCCGGTCTTTGCCCATTCTCCCGGC
>JAJTBM010000403.1 GCA_021286885.1 Rhodocyclales bacterium | reverse complement strand
CCGAATCCCTGGGCATGCCCCTGGGGGATTACCAGCACATGCTCCAGGAGGCCCGGGGTTACCAGCTGGTGTATTTCGAAGACTTCACGGGCGAGGGCGAAGACGATTACCTGGAGCGCCACATCACGGTGGAGGGGAATGATCCGCTCCACCTGCTGCTCGACAGCAATATGCGCGAGGTGCTGGTCAAGGCCATCGACGATCTCCCTGAGCGGGAAAAGACCGTGATGGGCCTGTATTACGAGCAGGACATGAACCTGCGCGAAATCGGCGAAGTGCTGGGTGTGTCCGAATCCCGGGTGTGCCAGCTCCACAGCCAGGCCATTGCCCGGCTGCGCTCCCGCATCTCCGGCGCCGTGCAGACCGTGAAAGCCAGTGGGCGGGGTCGCCGCCGGGTGCAGCAGGCCACCACCTGAAACGCGGGGAGTGGATCACTCATGAATGGAGCAAGCCGTGGATAGGATCAGTCTGCTGGGCCTCGGGCTGGCGTTGGCGGCCATCCTGCTGGGGCAGGTGCTGGAAGGCGGGCACCTGGGTTCCCTGCTGCAGCCCACCGCGTTTTTGATCGTGATAGGCGGCACCCTGGGGGCCGTGATGCTGCAAAGCTCCCTGAGCGTGTTTCGGGAAGGCATGCGCATGGGGCGTTGGGTTTTCCTGCCGCCGGCCTTTGATGCGGATCTCCTGATTGCCCAGATTGTCCAGTGGGCCCATGTGGCCCGGCGCGAAGGATTGTTGGCGCTGGAAGCGCAGCTGATGAACCAGAACGATCCTTTTATTTTGAAAGGGCTTCAGCTGCTGGTGGATGGCATTGAGCCCGAGCGCCTGCGGGAAATCATGGAGGTCGAGATCGATCAGCGGGAGCATGAGCTCAAGCTGGGCGCCAAGATCTGGGAGGCGGCTGGCGGTTATGCCCCCACCATCGGCATTCTGGGGGCGGTGATGGGCCTGATTCATGTGATGGAAAATCTCTCCGACCCTTCCAAGTTGGGGGCCGGCATTGCGGTAGCCTTTGTGGCCACCATCTACGGGGTGGGGGCAGCCAACCTGGTGTTTCTGCCGGTTTCCAAAAAGCTCCTGGCCCTGGTGGCACGTCAGGTGCGAATGCGCGAAATGATGCTGGACGGGATGCTGGGCATCGCCAACGGCGACAACCCGCGCATTATCGAAAGCCGGCTCCAGGCCTACGGCCGCTGAGGGTCGCCATGGCACGCCGCCGCAAGCAGGAAGACGAGCACGAAAACCACGAACGCTGGCTCGTCTCCTACGCCGATTTCATCACCCTGCTGTTTGCCTTCTTTGTGGTCATGTATTCCCTCTCGTCCATCAACGAGGGCAAATACCGGGTCATGTCCGAATCCGTCATGCAGGCCTTTGGCAGCGTGATCGGCATCCAGTCGCCGGGGCAGAAGATCATCGCCACGACTCCCGAGCCGTCCCGCCCCTCGGTGGTCAAGCCGCCAGCGCCCCTGTTGCAGCACGATGAGGCCCACAAGCAGCGCAATACCCAGGTGCGCACCATGGCCGAGGACATCCGCCGGGTGCTGGCACCTTTGGTGGAAGGGGGGCAGGTGCGGGTGACCGAAGGAGCCTTCGGAATCAGCGTCGAAATCAATGCCAGCGTGCTGTTTGCCCCCGGCGGTGCCCAGCTTGGGCCCGATGCGGTGCGTGCCCTGCGGGCCGTGGCCCAGGTGGTGGCGCCCGCTGAATTCCCCATTACGGTGGAAGGCCACACCGACACCACACCCATCGCCACCGCCATGTTCCCGTCCAACTGGGAGTTATCGGCGGTACGGGCGTCCAGCGTGGTGCGCCTGTTTGTGGAGTCTGGCGTGGCGCCGGTGCGCCTCACGGCGGCGGGCTATGCGGATCAGCGCCCGGTGGCCGACAACTTCACCCCCGAAGGCCGGGCCCGCAACCGGCGTGTGACGATCACCGTCGAATCCCGCATCGCAGATCCCATCAGCGGCGCGCCGGTGCCGGTGTCGCCATCGGCGGTGACGGATTCAATCTTGCCAAGGGATGCGGCTGCGCCCGCACCCGCCTTGCGCTGAAAGCCCGGGAAGGAAAAGGGGGGAAAGGGCGTGCTAAGCTCTGCGTCCCCTGTTGTTTGAACTATCGAATGCCCGCCGCACCCGCCCGCATCCCAGGCCCGCGCCGTGGATCTGCCCAGACTTTCTGGCACGACCCCGCGCTACCCTTTGTGGAAAGCCGTCGTGCCTGCCACAGCCGGGCGTGTTACCGCCCCCACCATCATCCCGATTTTTCGATCGGGGCGGTGGATGCGGGCTGCAGTCTCTTTACCGGCGCCGAAAACGGGCCGGTGCGGCTGTCGGCGGGCACGCTGGTGCTGGTGCCCGCAGGCCGGGTGCATGCCTGTAACCCGGCGCCCGGGGCCGCCTGGAGTTACCAGATGCTGCATCTGGATGCGACCTGGCTGGCGCGGGTGCGTCACGAGTACGGTGCGGGCACGCCAGGGGCGCTGGAACCGATACGCATTTTGAACGATGCACGGCTGTATGCCCGTTTTTGCCAGCTCAATGGGCTGCTCTTTTCCGAGGGGGCGGCAGAAGACAAGGCGGCCGCCCTCATCGAATTCATCGGCGATCTGGATGCGGAGCAGGGTGGGGGGATGGCGGAGCCGGTCATCCCGGAGCGGCTCGCCGGGCAGATCCAACCCGCGTTGGAATTACTGCAGGCCCAGCCTGAAGCCGGCATACCCTTGGAGCGCTTGGCCGAGGCCTCGGGCTTGAGTCGTTACCAGATGATCCGCGCCTTTCGTGCCGTGACGGGGCTGACGCCCCATGCCTGGCAGCTCAATCAGCGTATCAATCTGGCCCGCACCCGATTGCGGCAGGGCGAGGGGATGGCTGCACTCGCCCAGCAGCTGGGATTTGCCGATCAGGCCCATTTCCAGCGGGTGTTCAAGGCCCATGCGGGGGTAACCCCCGGAGACTTTCGGCGCTGATCCTGCCGGGCCGGGGCCGCAATTTCGTTCAATACAGCCCGTGCCCCATTTCGCACACTAGCGCCCCTTGGGCACGTTTCTGGTGTG
>JAJTBM010000402.1 GCA_021286885.1 Rhodocyclales bacterium | reverse complement strand
GCGCCGCCGCGCGACAGCCGCGACGGCATCGCCGCCACCAGGGCGAAGCTGAACACAAACTGAATCGCCTTGATGAGCTGCTCGATCATGCCGCGCACCTGGGTAATCACGGCCCCCACATCCACCACCGTCAGGTTGGGCTGGGCGGCCAGGATGCTGCGTATCAGCGCTTCACGCCCGGGAGGCAGGTAGAAACTGGTGCTGTAGCTTGCGTTGGCCGCATCCAGCAGGCCCGGGGTGGCAACCACAAAAAAGTTGACCCGCATGGAGCTCCAGTCGAGGTTGCGCACGCTGGTGATGGGCGCCTCCACCGGCACGCCGGCCACATCGAACCGCAGCACATCCCCCAGCTTGAGGCCGAGCTGGGCGGCGAGCCCCTGCTCCACCGAGAAGCCGGGCTGGGCCTTGTCCCAGGCGCCCTGAATGATGCGGTTGCCCTCGGGCACCTGTTCGCCCTGGGAAAGGTTGAATGCCCGCTCGGCGAGGCGCTTGGCGCGCTCCTCGGTGAAATCGCTGCCTTTCACCAGCTTGCCATTCACTGCCGTCAGGCGCCCCCGGATCATGGGTTGGAAGGCGGGGGCCGGATACTGGGCCGCCCGGAACACGTCCTGCAGCGGGGGGATCTGCTCGGGCTGGATATTGAGGATGAAGCGGTTATGGGCATCCGGAGGGGTGCTGCCCTGCCAGCTGGCCAAGAGGTCGCCCCGCACCAGGGTGAGCAGCAGGAGCGCGGTGATCCCCAAAGCGAGGGCCAGCACCTGGATCAGGCTGGGCCAGGGGCGCCGGGCCAGGGCCGACAGCCCGTAACGCCAGCCGCTGGCAGCACTGCCGCCAAAGCGCCCCAGGCCCGCCAGGGCTGCCCGAGCCACCAGCCCGAACAGCACAAAGGCCAAGGCGAAGCCCCCAGTCACGGCGCCACCCAAGGTCCAATCCTGGGCGATCACCACCAGCAGGCCGGTGAGGGCCAGGGCACCCACGCCCCAGGCCAGGCTTTCGCTCAAGCCCACGCTGCCCAGCTCCCGGCGCAGCACTCGCAGGGTGGGCACCCGCCCCAGGCGGATCAGGGGCGGCATCGCAAAGCCCAGCATCAGCACCAGAGACACCGCCAGCCCATGCAGCACGGGCCAATAGCCCGGCGCCGGGAGGGGGAAGCCCACCAGATCACCGATCAGCGCATTCAGGCCAAACTGAACGCCAAACCCGAGCACACAGCCCGCCACCCCGGCCATCAAGCCGAGCAGCAGGAACTCGCCGGCAAACAGGCCCAGGAGCTGGGGCTGGCGGGCGCCCAGACAGCGCATCACCGCGCAGCCGTCCAGGTGGCGCTCCACAAAGCGGCGGCTGGCGAGCCCAGCGGCTACGGCGGCCAGCACCACCGCCAGCATCGCGGCGAAACGCAGGAAGCGTTCGGTGCGCTCGGTGATGGTGCGCAGCTCGGGGCGGGCATTGTCGAGGGTTTCGAGGCTTTCGCCACGCCCCAGACGATTGCGCGCCCAGGTTTCGTAGGCTTCCAGCCGGGCATTGTTCTCGCCGGCCAGATGGAGCCGATACATGGCCCGGCTGCCGGGCTGGATGAGCTGGGTGGCGGCCAGGTCGGCCCGGTTCATCATGAGCCGGGGCAGCAGGCTGAAGAAGTTCATGCCCCGGTCGGATTCGTAGCTGAGGATGGCCCCCACCCGGAAACGGTGGATGCCGAGGCGGATTTCGTCCCCCGGATAGGCGCGCAGGTCGCCCGCCAGACGCTCGTCCAGCCACACCTCGCCCCGGGCCGGGATGCGCCCGGCGGGCTGGTCGGGCTGGCTGATGCCGGGGGCGATGCGCACCTCGCCGCGCAGGGGGTGGCCTTCTTCCACCGCCTTGACCGCAGCCAGATCGAACTGTTCGCCGTGGCTGGCCATGGTGGGCAGGGTGGAGGATTCACGCCAGTCCAGCCCCTGCTTGCGGGCTTCGCTGATGTAGTCGGCGGGGATGGGGTGGTCGGACACCAGCACCAGATCGCCCCCGAGCAGCTGGTTGGCCTGGCGCTTGAGGCCCTGGCCCACCCGGTCGGTAAAGAAACCCACGCTGCTCAGGCTGGCCACCGCAATCACCAGAGCCAGCAGCAGCAGGCCCAGCTCTCCGGCCCGCAGATCACGGCGCAGCATGCGCCAGGACATCATCAATCCGTTCATTCCCATCCCTGCGTAAAAACTGCACCACACTCAAAACTGCACACAGCACCACACAAAGCAAAACGGCCCCTCCGGGGGGCCGTTGGCAGACAGCGTTTTGTCAGACGGGTTCCAGCCAGCGCCTGACCAGCGAAACCCAGTAGGCCACGCCATAGGGTATGGCCTCATCGTTAAAATCGTAGTGGGGATTGTGCAGGGTGCAGCCCCCCTCCCCCGGCCCATTGCCCAGCCAGACGTAGCAACCGGGCTTTTCTTGCAGGAAATAGGCGAAGTCTTCGGCGCCCATGCTGGGCTTGGGGTCCACCGACACGCCGTGTTCGCCGCACACCTCGGCGGCCACCCGGGCGCAGAACTCGGCCTCGGGAACGCTGTTGATGGTCGGAGGGTAGCCGCGCCGGTATTCAAAGCTGATCTGGGCACCAAAGGCGGCACCCATGCCGGCGCAGATGCGGCCCATGGCCTCTTCGACCTGGGTGCGCACTTCCGGGTAGAACGCACGCACCGTGCCGCCGATGCGGGCGGTTTCGGGGATCACGTTGTAGGCATCACCCGCGTGGAACTGGGTGACGGAGAGCACCGCAGCATCCAGCGGGTCTTTGGTGCGACTCACCACCGATTGCAGGGCCTGGACCAGCTGGGCGCCGATCAGCACCGGGTCTATGCCCTGCTGGGGCATGGCGGCGTGGGCGCCCCGGCCCCGGATTTCGATGTCAAAACGGTCGGCGCAGGCCATCACCGGGCCCCGATGCACCGCCACATGGCCCAGGGGCAGGCCGGGCCAGTTGTGCAGGCCGAACACCGCATCCATGGGAAAGCGCTGGAACAGCCCGTCGGCAATCATTTCGGGGGCGCCGCCCTCGCCCTCTTCGGCGGGCTGGAACAAAAAGT
>JAJTBM010000401.1 GCA_021286885.1 Rhodocyclales bacterium | reverse complement strand
GCCGACGGCAAGGTGGTGGTGGATGGCAACCATCCCCTGGCGGGCGCTGCCCTGGTGTTCGACATCACCGTGAAGTCCGTGCGTGCTGCTTCTTCCGAAGAAATCAGCCACGGTCACGTGCACGGCGACGGCGGTCACCACCACTGAGACTGATCCTTCGGGTCGGGCCCTGCTGTCCTTCTGGGCATCTGGGGCGCCGGCTGCGATGGCAGGATCTGCGGGTCGCCATGGGCGGCCCGTTTTCATTTGTACCCGCCCAGTCTAGTTGCCCAGCTTTTGCCCCTGCGCCTTTGAGATGAACGATACGCGTCAGCCGCCCCTCCAGAACGCCACTCCGCTGTTACGGGTGGAGAACTTACAAGTCACCCTTGGTTCCAGGGGGCAGTTACGCCCTGTGGATGGGATCAGCTTTGAGATTCCCCCCGGCCAGACCCTGGCGCTGGTGGGGGAGTCCGGCTGTGGCAAGTCCATGACCGCCCTGGCTTGCATGGGTTTGCTGCCAGCGGGTGGGCAGGTTGCCGGCGGGCGGATCGAACTGGGGGCACTGGCCCTCCAGGCGCTTCCTGAGCGGGCCCTGCGGGAACTGCGTGGCCGTCGTCTGGCGATGATCTTCCAGGAGCCGGGCACCAGCCTGAATCCGGTCATGACGGTGGGCGACCAGATTGCCGAGGTACTGATCCGCCACCGTAGCCTGCACGGCAAGCCGGCCTGGGATGAGTCCGAGCGTTTGCTGGCGGCAGTGGGCATCCCCGATCCGCGCCAGCGTCTGGCCGAATATCCCTTCCAGCTTTCGGGGGGCATGAAGCAGCGGGTGATGATCGCCATGGCCCTGGCCGGCAACCCCGAGCTGCTGATTGCCGATGAACCCACCACCGCCCTGGATGTGACCATCCAGGCCCAGGTGCTCGATGTGCTCGCCCGGCTCCAGGCCGAGCGGGGCATGGGCATGTTGCTGATTACCCACGATCTGGGCGTGGTGGCTCGTATGGCCCATCAGGTGGGCGTGATGTATGCCGGCGAGCTGGTGGAGCAGGGGCCGAGCACGGACTTCTTCCAGCGTCCGCTCCATCCGTATGCCCGCAAGTTATTTGCGGCGCTGCCCGATAGCCGGCGCGGTCAGGTGCTGGAAACGATTCCTGGCCAGGTGCCGCCCCTGGATGCGCCGCGCAGTGGCTGCCGGTTTGCCGAGCGTTGTGACCAAGCGCGCCCCCGCTGTCGCCAGGAGGCCCCTGCCCTGCATCGGATGGGCGAGCAGCAGGTGCGCTGCCATTTGTACGATGCCCAGGCACCCTTGGAAAGCTTCGCTCAGGAGGTCAGCCCGGGGCATTCCCCCCGTGCTCCGGGCGAGGGTAAGACGGCTGCCCTGGAAGTACGCCAATTGCAGGTACATTTTCCGGTGCGTCAGGGCGTATTCCGGCGTGTCGTGGGGCAGGTGAAGGCGGTGGATGGGGTGTCCCTGTCCATCCTGCCGGGTCAGACCCTGGCGCTGGTGGGCGAGTCGGGCTGTGGCAAGACCACTGCTGGCAAGGCGCTGCTTCGGCTGATTCCTGCCACAGGCGGAGAAGTCTTGTACCAGGGGCAGAATCTGCTCACGCTGGACGGGCGGGCGTGGCGCCCCCTGCGCCGGGACATCCAGATGATTTTTCAGGATCCGTTTAGCTCCCTTAACCCACGCATGCGGGTGGGTGAGATCCTGGCCGAGGGGATGGAAGCCCTGGGTGTGGAGCCCGACAAGGCCCGGCGCGAGGCGCGGATTGGGGCGCTTTTGGAGCGGGTCGGCCTGGCGCCGGCCATGGCCCAGCGCTTTCCCCATGAGTTTTCCGGGGGGCAGCGCCAGCGCATTGCGATTGCCCGAGCTCTGGCGGTGGAGCCCAAGCTTATTATCTGCGATGAGCCTACGAGTGCGCTGGATGTGTCGGTGCAGGCCCAGATTCTTAATCTGCTGCGCGATTTGCAGGCCGAGTATGGGCTGTCTTATCTGTTCATCACCCATAACCTCGGGGTGGTGGAGTATCTGGCCCACCAGGTGGCGGTGATGTATCTGGGGCGCATCGTGGAGCAGGGCAGCGCCCAGGAAGTTTTGAACCAGCCGCGCCACCCTTACACCCGTAGCCTGCTGGCGGCGGTGCCCCGGGTGGTTCCATCGTCGCAGAACTCGGGTGAGGCTGTGTATGGGGGAGAATATGGGGGGGAAATGCCTTCGCCCCGTAATCCGCCGTCAGGCTGCCATTTTCACCCTCGCTGCAGTTTGGCGCGTGATGAATGCCGTAATCGTTATCCTGAAAGCATTGAGGTGGCGCCAGGGCATCAGGTGAATTGTTTTTTGTATTGAATCTAGCTGCTGGGCACTGCAGGGGCCACTACCGGAGCCCTTAGTTTGACGGCAGCTTCGCCCAAGCAGATTGCACGCAACTCGCGAAGGGTGGTGGCTGGCATAAGCCGGTATTGATTCCGAAACGCTTCGGGGAGTGTATAGCCCCAGGCGACGGCGCAAAAGTCCATGCCGAGAGAGCGTGCTGCATCTGCATCGCGCAATTCGTCGCCCACGTAAAGAGCAAGCCGGGAGGGCGTTTTGCTGTTACGCAGCAGCTCCTTGAGTTTGTAGCGCTTGCCCAGCAGGCTGGCGCCGAACAGGCGATGTTCGAAAAGCCCCAGGCATTGATTGCCCAAAACAGCCTTGGCGCATTCATGGGTATTCGATGAAACAATGGCCAGACTGACTCCTCGACCATGGAGGTTTTGTACGAGTTCTGTGATGCCCTCGAACGGTTGGATTCGATCCGTTTGATGGAGCACGGCTTTGCGCATGTCTCGGGTGATGGCCGGGACTTTCCAGATAGGAATTCCAAGTCGGCGCATGAGCTGAATTGCCGAAATGCTTCGGCAGATTTTCAGGTCTTCGTCTGAAATTTTTTTGAAGCCGTGCTTTTCTGCGGCCTGATTCAGGCAATACAAAAACGCAGGAAAGGAATCGACTAAGGTTCCGTCGAAATCGAAGGCGATCAAGCGGTATTTCACGACCGATAATCCCGGCTGGCTATGCTGAGGCTTAGGCTACCAGAGTCGTGCTGTGCTTG
>JAJTBM010000400.1 GCA_021286885.1 Rhodocyclales bacterium | reverse complement strand
CCTGACCTGCGGCTCGGTCGATGACGGCAAGAGCACCCTGATCGGCCGTCTGCTGTTCGACACCAAGACCATTCTGGCCGATACCCTCTCCGCCATCGAACGCACTTCCAGCAAGCGCGGCATGACCGCCGTCGACCTCTCCCTGCTGACCGATGGCCTCCAGGCCGAGCGCGAACAGGGCATCACCATCGACGTGGCCTACCGCTACTTCTCGACCGGCACCCGCAAGTACATCATCGCCGATGCACCGGGCCACGAGCAGTACACCCGCAATATGGTGACCGCAGCCTCCACCGCCAACCTGGCCATCATCCTGATTGATGCGCGCAAGGGCGTGTTGACCCAGACCCGGCGCCACAGCTACCTGGCCAAGCTGGTGGGCATCCCCCACCTGATCGTCGCCGTGAACAAGATGGATCTGGTGGATTACGACCAGGCCACCTTTGAGCGCATCGTTGCCGACTACAAGGAATTCGCCGCCCAGCTCGGGATCCAGGACATGCGCTTCATCCCCCTGTCTGCCCTGAACGGCGACATGGTGGTGGATCGGGGCGAAAGCCTGAACTGGTACGAAGGCCCGACCCTGATCGAAATCCTCGAACAGGCCCCCGCCGCCCAGACCGAACAGGCCGAGAGCTTCCGCTTCCCGGTTCAGTTCGTGTGCCGCCCCCATGCCTCCGACAATCCCGAACTGCACGACTACCGGGGTTTCATGGGCCGGGTCGAAGCCGGCGAGATCAAGGTGGGCGACAGCGTCACCGTGCTGCCCAACGGCCTCACCAGCAAGGTCAAGGATATCCAGCTCTACGGCCAGTCCCTCGACAAAGCCATCCACGAGCAATCCGTGACCCTGCTGCTGGAAGACGAAATCGACACCTCCCGGGGTGACATGATCGTGGCCAGCGACGAAGTGCCCGCCCAGACCAAGCAGATCGAAGCCACCGTATGCTGGCTCTCCGAAACGCCCCTGTCTCCGGCCCGCACCTACTGGCTGCGCCACACCACCCGCGAGGTGAAGGCCAAGGTCGCCAGCATCGCCCACCGGATCGATATCAACGCCCTGACCCAGGAAAGCGCCACCACCCTGGCCATGAACGATATCGCCCAACTGACCCTGAAGCTCGCCCAGCCGATCTTCGCCGACAAGTACACCGACTCCCGTGCCACCGGTGCCTTCATCCTGATCGATGAATCCACCAACAACACCGTCGGCGCCGGGATGATCACTGGCGTCTAAGCCCGCACATCATCCCCGCTCGCCAGCGAGCACAAAAAAACCCGCCAGTCGCAAGACGGCGGGTTTTTTATTGCAGCGGCCTGGAGCAGTGCTCAACACGTCGACACAAGATAAAGGAAGGCACCGGTACAAAAAATCCCCTCTACTGGCGGGGGAGGGCTGACAAGCAAGGTAGGCAGCACGCCACAGCCACTTATCCACAAGAGGTGCGCAAAAATCTTGTATACGAGAATTTCCAGCACCCAAGCTGAGCCTGGCCGGCTTTGAGTGATCGTTGAAACTCCGCACAAACAGCGCGAAACGGAAGAACGCCTTAAATTTTCCACCCCACGGAAGCAAAACAAAAAGGCCAGCTTGCGCTGGCCTTTCTGCTGGACTGGCTGAAACCTAAAACTTAGGCAGCAGCTTGTTCCGGAGCGGCTTCGACAGCCTCGACCTCAGGACGGTCGAGCAGTTCGACGAAAGCCATCGGTGCATTGTCGCCATCACGGAAACCGCACTTCAGGATACGCAGGTAGCCGCCATTGCGATTGGCAAAGCGGGGGCCCAGTTCGTCGAAAATCTTCACGACCATTTCACGGTCGCGCAGACGGTTGAAAGCCAGACGGCGGTTGGCCAGGCTGGGCTTCTTGCCCAGGGTGATCAGCGGCTCAACGACGCGACGCAGTTCCTTAGCCTTCGGCAGCGTGGTCTTGATGACTTCGTGCTGAAGGAGGGCGTTCGCGAGGTTACGCAGCATAGCCTGACGGTGGCTGCTGGTGCGGTTGAGCTTGCGAAGACCGTTACGGTGACGCATTAGTAATTACCTCTTCTTCGTTACGCTCAACCGAGCTTTTCCAGCCCGGCCGGCGGCCAGTTTTCAAGTTTCATGCCCAGCGTCAGACCACGCGAGGCAAGAACTTCCTTGATCTCATTCAGAGACTTGCGGCCCAGGTTCGGAGTCTTGAGCAGCTCGGTCTCGGTACGTTGAATGAGATCACCGATGTAGTAGATGTTCTCGGCCTTCAGGCAATTCGCGGAGCGAACGGTCAGCTCAAGGTCATCCACCGGACGCAGCAGAACAGGATCGATGGCCGGAGCCTTCGGCGCCTCAACAGCGGTCGGCGTGCCTTCCAGGTCCGCAAAAACGGACAGCTGGTCCATGAGAACACGGGCGGCGAAACGGACAGCTTCTTCCGGATCGACGGCACCGTTGGTTTCGATGTCCAGGACCAAACGGTCCAGGTCAGTACGCTGCTCCACCCGGGCGCTCTCGACGGAGTAGCTCACGCGGCGCACAGGGCTGAACGAAGAGTCCAGCACGATGCGACCGATGGTCTTACCTTCGCCGGTGACCGGACGAACGTTACCCGGCACATAGCCGCGGCCCTGCTCAACCTTGATCTGCATGTCCAGCTTGCCACCAGGGGCAAGATGGGCCAGCACGTGATCCGGGTTGATGACTTCCACGTCATGGGAGACTTGGATGTCAGCAGCCGTCACCACACCTTCGCCAGACTTGGTCAGGCTCAGAGTGGCTTCGGTACGGCCATGCAGCTTCAGCACGACACCCTTGAGGTTCAGCAGAAGATCAACCACATCTTCGCGGACACCGTCCAGGGTGGAGTATTCGTGCAGAACACCCTCGATCGACACTTCGGTGGGTGCGTAGCCAGGCAGCGAGGACAGCAGAATGCGACGGAGCGCATTACCCAAGGTGTGGCCGAAGCCCCGCTCAAAGGGCTCCATGGTCACTCGGGCGTGCACCGGTGAAACGTTCTGCACCTCGATGATGCGAGGCTTCAGCAGAGCATTACTTTGCATCGACAATCCTTCTTTCGGGTCGTGCCCCTAGGGCACGCCCGCT
>JAJTBM010000399.1 GCA_021286885.1 Rhodocyclales bacterium | reverse complement strand
CTGCGTGGCCATTGCTATCGGGGGGATGTGGGCAATGCTCGGGCGGCTTCCCAAGTTCGTGCTCTGGAGGCTCGACGGTTTCTGACCGATGCCGGCATCCCGGAAAGCAGAATTACTGTCCGGTTTGATGTGGAGCGTCCGGTGCATGGGGTGCAGTTGGTCGTGCGTTGATGGGCCTAGGTGTAGCGCCGTTGGCGTGGTAATAAAACAAACCGGCACCCGTGCCTTTCTTTGTCTGCTTTTTGTCTGTTGAGTCAATACGACCATGCTCGAATCGCTGCTCCCTTATTATGAACGTGAGCTGGGGCATCTGCGAGAGTTGTCCGGTGAGTTTGCCCGGCGCTACCCCAAGATTGCCGGTCGTTTGCAAATTGAGGGGGATCAGTGCGCGGATCCCCATACCGAAAGGTTGATCGAGTCTTTCGCCTTTCTGGCGGCCCGCATTCATAAAAAGCTGGATGATGATTATCCGGAAGTGGCTGAAAGCTTTCTGAATGTGCTTTACCCCCATTATCTTCAGCCCATTCCATCGGCAAGTATCGTCCAGTTTGAATGCGACCCTGCGCGCCCCGAAATCGGACGGCGCTATCGGGTACCGAGGGGGCAGGAGGTTCAGGCACCAGCTATTGGTGGCGTTGTATGCCGATTCCGCAGCGTGTATCCCGTAGATTTGTACCCCTTGAGTCTGCAGCACGCCCGGCTTGAATTGAGCAGTGCTTCGGCGTATCTCCGACAGCTGGCCCCGGAGGCTGCTGCCGTGCTGACGCTGGAGTTTCAGACCCATGGTGGGGTCGCCTTGAGCAGCTTGGATCTGGGGGCGCTACGCTTCTTTTTGGATGGTGAGGCTGCCCAGATGCACTTGCTTTACGAGCTGCTGCTGGGGCATGTGCAAGGCGTGCTGGTGGGAGATGGATCGGATGATCCAGCCCATACGCGCAGACTTCCCGCAAGTGCGCTCCAGCCCGTGGGGTTTGGCGCGGATGAGGGCATGCTGGAATACGATCAGCGCTCATTCATGGGGTATCGGCTCCTGACCGAGTATTTTTGCTATCCCGAGAAATTCCTGTTTGTAGATATCACTGCGCTGGAAGGTGTCGTGCGGCGCTTACAGGGGGACAAGCTGGTTGTGCGGGTTCTGCTGGATCAATATCCGGATAGTGAGCGGCACCATCGGCTTCTGAGCCAGTTGGGCCCTCAGCATCTCAAATTGGGCTGCACGCCCATCGTCAATCTATTTCAGCGGCCTGGTGAGCCCATTCGGATTACACATCAAAAGACCAGCTATAGCGTACTGACGGATGGTCGGCGCCAGCAAGCCTATGAAGTGGTTCAGATCAGGCGGGTTGTACGGGTGGAAAAAGGGAGTGAAGGGGAGTCTGCCGAAGAGGTGCCACCCTTCTATGCGATCCAGCACGGCAGCCAGGAGCAGGAGCCGCGCTTTTACTGGCATGTTTCACGCCAGGAGTCCTTGCATCAAGGTGATCGGGGTACTGAGCTGGAACTTCATCTGGTGGATCTGGACTTTAAGCCCGTACGCCCTGCGGCAGAGGTTTTGAGCCTGGATTTGCTGTGCAGTAATCGGGATTGGCCCGAGCGGATTCCATTTGGTGGCAGTCAAGGTGCCCAGCGTACGGACCTGAGCATTCCGGGGCATGGGGTGGTGAAGCGGGTACGTCTGCTACGCAAGCCATCACCCAGCCAGCGTAGCCCCTTGGGGCGTGGCGTGCAGTGGCGGCTTATTTCCCATTTGTCGCTGAACTATATGTCGATTGTGGATTCTGGCGTGGCGGCCCTTCAGGAAATGCTGGCCTTGTATAACCTGAGTGACACGGCGGCCAATGGGCGCCAGATTCAGGGCATTGTGGGCATCAGTAGCGCTCCGGCGGTGACTCGGGTGGCCGGGCGCGATTTCTCCGGGCTGGTTCGCGGCAGCGAGATTCGCCTCAAATTGGATGCCGATTACTACGTGGGAGGCAGTGTGTATCTGTTTTCTTCCATTCTCGAGCGTTTTTTTGCTTTGTATTGTGCGCCGAATAGTTTTACCCGTCTGAAAGTGGAAACGGTGCAGCATCGGGAGGAGGAATTGCTATGGCCCGCTCGCGCCGGCGCAGCCCTCGTGATCTGAGTCAGGAGCTTCGGGATGATCCGGGGCGTTTTGGTTTTTTTCAGGCCGTTCGTCTGTTGGGTTTGGCTCAGGGCAAAGGGCGGGGAAAGCACCAGGTGCCGAGCCGATTGCGTTTTCGCAGCCTGGCGTCCTTGTCGTTTCCTGCGAGTGAAATAACCGATTATCAGCCTGCCACGGGCCAGGAGGATGAGCGGGATGAAATGACGGTGGGTTTCATGGGTCTCACGGGGCCGAATGGAGCCTTGCCCATGGTGTACACCGAATTGTTGCTGGAAAGGCGTTTGCGTTACCGGGATGACGGTATGCATGCCTTTTTTGATGTGTTTGGGCACCGGGCGACCAGCCTGTTTTATCAGGCATGGCGCAAGTATCGCTACTGGCTTGAGGTGGAGGCGGGGGGGCAGGATGGTTTTACCCGCCAGCTACTCGATCTGGGGGGGCTGGGGTTGGCGCCTTTGCGCCGTTACCTGGCCCGGCAGGGGCAGCCTGGAGAAAACCTGTTTGTGCATTTTGCGGGGCTGCTCAGTCAGAAGCCCCTCTCTGCCCAGGCCCTGGAAAGCGTGGTGGAAGGATTTTTTGGCACGCAGGCCCGTTTGGAGCAATTTGTGGGGCATTGGGTGCAGGTCCCCAGGAAAGAGCAAAGCCGTTTGGGCGTGAGTGAGTGCGTGTTGGGTTTGTCGCTGATGGCTGGGAGTCGGCTGTGGGACAGACAGACCAAGTTGCGTCTGCGCCTGGGGCCCATGAATGGGCATTTATATCGAGAACTCCAGCCCGGAGGGGCGGGGGTTGAGGCCCTGGAGGCCCTGTTTCGTTTTGCATTTGGTCATGCCCTGGCGGTGGATGTATGCCTGGTTTTGCAGGGCAGCCATGTTCCACCTGCGTGCCTGGGGGCTGAGCAGGACTTGCAATTGGGGGGCAGTTGCTGGTTGGGCCCCCAGCGGCATGATCCGGATGCGATGCGTTATGCCT
>JAJTBM010000010.1 GCA_021286885.1 Rhodocyclales bacterium | reverse complement strand
GCCGGGTGGGTGGCGGGCCCGTGGGCCAGGGCCCGGTCGGTGGCAGCGACGATGGCGGGCACTAGGTCGGCCACCGCCCGGCCGCTGAAGCTGGGTTGCAGGGCCTGGCGCTTGCGCGCCCAGGTGTCGCCCTCCGAAGTGAAGGCAGAGGCGCCGTGGGCCTGGGCAAACACCTCGATGCCCCGCTCCCAGCGGATCAGGCTGTCATGGTGCTGGATCAGCACTTCGCGGATCAGCTGGGGGCGGGTGATCATCACCTCATGCTCGGGCCAGATGCGCAGGTGCACTACGTCGCCATACTCGGCCTGCCAGCGGGCGAGGGTGCCGGTCAGATCCCGGGCCATGGCGCGCAGCAAGCCCCAGCCCAAAGGGCCCCCCCGGGGCCCCGGCGGCCACGCGCCCGGGGGCTGGGCGTGGGGGGCGGAGTGGGGGGCAGTGTGGCTCGTATCGGGCCTGGGCGCTGGGTGGAAAGGGCAGCCGGAGGAAGATGGGCCGGGGGTGTTCATGGCGGGCCTCGCAGGTGGGTTGATCTGGATGGCATCCAGTCTGGCGCGGGGCCCGGGGCGCGTCTTGAACGAAAACGACACCCGCGCCGGGGCGCGCCTGCCTATACTCGGGCCATGGAAAAGGCTTCCATATTCTCTGCTGCGGGGCTGCCGCCGCCCGGGCTGGCCCGGCCCCCGGCGCCTGCCTGCCCCCATCCGGCCACCCGCGCACCTCGAGTGCCGGAGGGCGAGGCCTGCGCCCGGCTGTATCCCGCCCCCGCCGCCCTGGCCGGGGCCCTGGTGGCGGTGGTGTGCCGCGACATCCGGGGGCTGGGCCTCACCGATGCCCAGCGCTTGTCCCACTTTTGTGCGTCGCCCTTGCTGGCTTTGTCGTGGTTTCAGGATTTTGAGGTGGGGGTGGTGCGCGAACGGGGCGGGCAGCCCTGCTGGACGCCGTATGGGGCTTCGGTGGTCTTGTCGGGCAGCCAGAGCCATCCCTTTACCAGCTGGGCCCCCAGCGCCGGGCGGGGCGGGATGGTGTGCATGACGGCAGACGCGGTACGGGCCCTGTTCGGCCTGGACCCCAGCACCCTGCAAGACCGCTTTGTGCCGGCCCACGGGCTGCTCGGGCGCGCCTGGTGGCCGTTTCTGGATGCGCTGGTGGCGGCCCCGGATGACGCCGCCACCCTGGCGGTGCTGGCCCAGCATCTGGGCCCCCGCTGGCAGGCCCAGGCAGGCCAGCAGGGCGGCATGGCCTCCTTGCGTCGGCTAGGCCGCCATTGGGTCGAACGCCTCGCCTTCCAGGCCCACCAATGGCGCCTCACCCACAGCCCGCGCCAGGTGGAACGCCGCATCAAGGCCCACAGTGGCCGCTCCCTGCGCGAATGGCAGGGCCTGGTGCGCACCGAAAGCCTGTTCTTTGCCGCCCGCGACCGCCACGCCGCCGGCCAGCCCTTCGACTGGGCCAACCTCGCCCTCGAACACGGCTTTTCTGATCAAGCCCACATGACCCGCGCCTCCCGCCGCATCACCGGCTTCACCCCTACCGACTTCGCCCGCCGCTACCAGGAGGATGAATCGTTCTGGGTGTATCGCTTGTGGGTGTGAGGGGGCTTCCAAGCCCTGTTGAATTCTGAACAGGCCTTATCTGGTGGCTAGGATGTGACCTGGTTCATAGTCATTTTGGATTAGCTGGAAGTCATTTTAATGGTTTAGTCTTTTTTGATGAAAAATTTGTTAGAACGGCTTTTGTGCTCCTATAATCGCCCGCGCTAATGACGAAAGCCTATACCGTTAGCAATTTGTGCGTTGTGCCCATGGCATTGCGCCGTGGGATTAATCATTTGCTGACGGTAAGGAGTGCGGTATATGAATGTGAAGCAGCAGGCCCTGCGTATGGCCTTGGTGGGCATGTGGATGGGGGTGGGCATGGTGGTGTTGGGCGGATGCGCTTCGGCCCCTGAAGCGCCGCCCTCGGCCCCGGCGCTTGCCCTCGACAATGCGCCGATGCTGGAGCGTTTTGCACGCTTCGAGATTGTCGCCAATGCGCGTGAGCTGCGCATTCCGGGGCGTTTGCGCTTCCATCCCGAAGGCGCTTTCCTGGAGGCTCGGGCAGAGGGTGCCAGTAGCTTTGGGCGGCTGGATGTGCAGCCCGAGCAATGCCGGGACGAGGCCAATCCTTATTGCGCCCGCCGTTTCACCCTGAGCGGCCGGATTCCCACCGAATTGGGGCTGCTCAATTGCTACGTGCAGGTGCGCAATGATCTCTCGGTGGGCTATATGGCCCAGGGCCTGGCGGGCATCTGCCAGGATCGGAATGGCCGGTCTTATTCCATTTCTCTTTTTTCTGAATGAGGGCTGAGCCATGAAGGGTGGTTTCAAGTATTCATGGATGGCTGCGGCTGTGCTGGCCCTGGGGCTGGCGGCATGCGATGGCGCGGGTTTCAAATCTGCCGATGGGCTCAAGACCGAAACCCTGCAGGCGCTGGATGCCAAAAACTATTCGATTGCCGCCGAGCGGGCGGTTCAGCTCACCGAAAAAACCCCGAACGATTACGAGGCCCATTACCTGCTGGCCCAGGCCCGGGCCCTGCTGGGGGATAGAAACGGGGCGCTGATGGCCCTGGAGCAGGCCATCAAGACCGGCTTGCGCGATGACGCGGCCATTGATGCCAATCCTAATCTGGCCGCGATCCGTGAAATGAATGCCTATACGGATCTGATGAATGCCAGCTTTCCGAGCCGCAGCCGCGCCGTGGCCGGGGTGCAGGTGCAATTGCCCGCCGAAGGCGGCGGCGCCCGGGCCCAGGTGGGTTCCCAGTTGAGCATTCGGGAGTCTGGCGGCAAGACCGTGGTGCGGGCTGATGATCTGGTGATCGAGGTACCCAAGCCCCGCTGAGCCTGAGTGGCGGGGTTTGAAGGTTGGAAGTTGGAAGGTGCACGTTGCAAGTTGCGGGCTGCGCGGGGCGTGGCCCGCAGGCGGATGCGCTGTATGAGGTTTGATGCTTTGTGGTTCGAGGCTTTTGGACGTTTAAACGTTTAGACGTTGTGTGGAATGGAACTCTCCTTATGAACAAGCAGAAGATGGTGTCCCGCCTGGTGACCTGGGCGTTTGTTTCTGGCCTGACGGCCCTGGCGGCGCCGGCTCTGGCCCAAAGCTCGGTGTTTGGTGAGGGGCGCACGCCCCTGAACGCCGGGGATGCGGCTTCGATCCGCAACGCGGCCAAGCAGGAGGCCATTCGGGATGCGGTGGTGAAGGCCATCAAGGACGCCACGGCCCTGGATGCGAGCGATCCGCGCTTTGCCGCCATCGTGAACGAGGTGGCCAAGCAGCTGCGCGATGTGCAGGTGCAGGAAGAACGGCGCGAGGGGGCCGATTTCGTCACGCGCATCGAGGCGGTGGTGGATCGGCGCCAGATCAAGAACGCGATCCGGGGTACCGAGCTCGACAAGCTGAACGACCGCAGCTTCTCCATCATGATGCTGGTCGATGAGTTTCTGACCTCTTCCCGGGATCTGAACCTGCCCCTGCGTGAAGTGACCGAGTTCAACTACGACGCGGGTTCGTCCTACCGGGACAAGTCGCTCAAGGCCTCGGCTTCGAGTTCTTCGAGCAAGAGCGCGGTGGCGGCCTCTTCCAGCGTGGATGCGGCCTCGGCATCGTCGGCCCGCTATTCGGGTTCTTCCAATAGCGCCATGGCCGCCCGGGCTCAGGATGGGTATGGTGGGTCGGGGGCGGTGGCGGCCAGCGAGCAACGCCAGGTGAATGCCCAGGCCGCATCGGCTTCGTCGTACCGGGGCCGTTCGGATTACGCCGCTGCCAGCTCCCATCAGGCATCGTCGGCCAGCATCAACCAGAAGGACGTGGCGGCCAGCTCCCATGAGCGGGCTTCTTACCGCAAGCTGGTGGAGTACCAGGATACTTCCAAGCCGGTGAGCAAGTCGGCTTTCCTGTCGGCCTTCAGCGGCAATCTGCGCGAGTACGATCTGCGCCTGCAAGATGCGTCCAACACCCGCAGCAAGTTCTTCGGCGACCGCACCATCACCCTGGGCACCCTGACCAATGGCGCCGAGATGAGCAAGTTCTCGGAGTTTGCCCGTACCAAGGCCAATGCCGACTTCCTGATGGTGGGCAATTCCACCGTGATCGGTGGCGATAAAGATCCGGCCACCGGCCAGATTGCCTGTGCGGTGAATGCCGAGCTGAAGGTATTTGCCACGGCGGGCAATGAGGTGATTTCTGCCGTGTCCGAAAGCATGCTGGCCAGCGGGATGAACATCGAGGCCTGCGCCGCCCTCGCTTCCAAGAAAATCGCCGACAAGCTCGCGCCCCAGTTTGCCGGGCTGACCCTGGGCTATTGGGCCGACCGGGCCGCCCGGGGCCGCCAATTTACCGTGTCCCTGGCCGGTACCGCTTTGCCCCTGCCCATGCGCCTGGCCTTTGCCAAGGCCCTGCGTGACATTCCCGGCGCCTCCGATGTGGAGAAAAAGGAAGACGGGGATAACGGCGTGAAAGTCACCCTGACCCTGAAGGGCAAGGCCGATGCCATGGAAGAAATCTACGGCGCCGTGGCCGCCCAGCCCGCCTTTGGCGGCAAGACCCTGGATGGCAAGGTGGAAGGCGAGTTGATTACCCTGTGCATGACCAAGTGCGTCGCCGATGCCGCCAAGGACGCCGGCAAAGGGAAGAAGAAGTGAGCCCCCGGCGCGCAGCCGCGCTCCGTTGCCTGGCCCTGATGCTGCTGGCCGCTCCCCTGGGGGCGGGCGCCGCCGATAAGGGGCAGGCGTTTCCGGTGCGGGCTTTCTTTTATGACGCGGCGGAAGATTCCAGCCTCGATCCGGCCTTCAAGGCCCAGATGACCGCCCTGGGCAACGGAGCCCTGGCCGACAAGGTGCACGCAGCCCTCACCGAGGCGCTGCAGGACAGGCTGGGCCCCCTGGATAGCCATACGGTGGGCCGTACCTTCACCACGTCCATGCACGTCACCCGGGCCACCAGCTTTGTGGTGGACAAGGGCAACGGTAACGCGGACGTGCTGGCTTCGGTGACGGCTGCCCTGTACTTCACCAATGCGCGCAACGGCGAGATTCTGATGACCGTTTCCCGCTCGGTGGTGGTGCCGGCGGTGATGGCCATGGCCGATCTGAAAAACGGTGGCGCCCGGGGCCCGCTGTTTGCCCGGGCGGTGGATATCCTGATCCGCGATCTGGCCGCCGAGGCCGGCAAGCGCTTCAGCCCGGTGCTGGTGGAAACCCGGGTGGCCGACAAGGTGGGCAAGCTGTTCGTGCTGGATGCGGGTTATGCCAAGGGTTTGCAGACCGGGGATGACCTGAACGGCCCCGGCGGCCAGCTGATCCGGGTGGTGTATACCGGCGAGCAATACGCGATTGCCGAAGCCGTGCTGGCCGATGCAGCCGGGAGTGGCGCGGTGTTCCAGCGCTTCCTGGCCCATGCCGCGAGTGGCAAACGCCGCCCCCGCACGGCTGTGCTGGTGGAGTCCCGCCCGGAGCGCTTCGGCAAGGATTACATCGCCCAGATGTTCTCCGAGCTGGTGGGCGACAAGGCGCCCCTGAGCCTGGTGCAGATCAATACCGGCTTCAGCCGCCTGCTCAACACCGTGACCCAGCAGAGCAGCCTGAGCATCACCGATACCGCCCGGCGGTCGCCGCCCGAGCTCTTTTTGCGCCTGCGGGTGCCCGAGCCCATCATCTACGAGGCGGCGACCAATCTGGCCTACGTGAAGCTGCGCCACTACGAAACCTATGCCTTTGCCGATCTGGTGGATACCAGTGGCCGGGTGCTGTTTTCGGCCATGGGCAAGGATGTGATCGAAGACCGGATCACCCGGGGCGTGGGGGCCGGCATGGCCGAGCGGCGCGAAGTCAGCGTCAAGAACGCCCTGACCGATCTGGCCGGCAAGCTGGCCGCCATTGGTGACGAAAAGCGCGAGCAGAGCACGGTGCTGGAAGGGGGGAGCAGCGCGGCCCTGATCAAGCTGGATGGCAAGGTGCTGTCACCCCGCCAGGAAGGGGTGGTGCTGCGCAAGGCCCGGGTATCCCTGGGAGGCGTGCTGCCCCAGCAGGTGTGGGTGCCGGTGGCCAAGGCCAATCTGGGCGCCGCCCAGGATGGGGGCAAGGCCCAGATCAGCGTGGGCCTGGGCTTCGATAGCCAAGACGAAAAAATCCAGCCGGACTATGTGTTTGAAACCGCCCGGGTGGGTACGCCGCCCCGTTCGGCAACGACCTATGCCTTCTGCGGCGAGCCCGAATCCCTGGGCGAACTGCGCACGCCGGCCTTGCTGGAGCTGAGCAGTCTGGCGGTGAATCAGATCATGCCGGGCATGTCTTACGCCCCCTCTCTGCCCGCCGAGGCCGCCCGGGTTATCAACCAGACCAGCGGCTTTGCCAGCGAGGTGCCCTGGAAGCTGCCCCCGGTGGCCTATTGCCTCCAGCCCGTAGACCGGGTGACGCCCGCCGCCGAGCAATGCGATGAGCACTGCGAACGGGGCCTGGGGGCGCGCTACACCCTGCGCATCAAGGCCGGGAGCGAAATCATCGGGCGCCCGGCCATGGAAGGCCAATTCCGCAGCTCCGGCTATTACCCGGGCAACGAGCCGGGCCAGCTCAAGGCTTTGCTGGAGCTGGATCTGGCGCGCCAATCCCAGAAGGTGCTGAACAAGTTGGCCGAGGGTGTGAGCTTCCCACCCCGCTAGGGGGTGAGCCCTGCGTCTCCTCCGTCCTGCGATGCTTGCGGGGGAGGGGGCCAGGGCACGTGCAAGTGCACGTGCATGTGCATGTGCATGTGCACATGCAATGACAAACAACGCAATATTTAAAAGGAGTAACGCGTATGCAGCACAAGATCGTGTCGTCCCTGATGGTGGCCCTGCTGTCCAGCACGGCGGTGTTCTGTTCTACCTCGGCCCATGCGCTGGGGCTGGGCGAGCTGGTGACCGGCGTGACCAAGGGTACCCAGGCTTCCGGTGATCCGGATGCCTTCATCCGTTCGGCCCTGGTGGCTGAAGGACTGATGGGCACCGCCCTGAGTGCGATGGTGAGCAGCCTGGCGTCCAAGGAAAAGGCTGCCGAATACGAGGCCAGCATGAAGGCCGCCAGCGCCCTCACCGATCCCGCCGAAAAGCAGGCCAAGACCGAAGAAGCCCAGAAAAGCGCGGTGGCCCTGATCAACGAAAGTACCAGCAACGATGCTTATCAGGGCAAGATCAACAAAATGAGCTCCGCCCAGAAGGCCCAACTGGCCGGCGCTGCCTACAACTTCTCCCTGGCGCTGCTGCAAGACAAGGCCCTGGTGGGGCAGGCCCAGGGGCTCATGGCCAGCATCGGGTAAGAAGAGGTGAGATATTCCCCAGGGCCTGAGCGAGATAAATCTGGGATTTAGTGGGCGGTACGGGGAAATAGCGGGCGGGCCGGTGAAAATGTGTTTTATGTGGCGAAAGCTTTCGGCGCGGCTTCAGGGGGTGAGGTAACGTTGGATGATATCCAGCACGGCGGCCTGGTCGGAAGGCGACAAGACGCCGCCCTCAGGGTCCGCAGTCAGCATGCCACGTCGCGGCATGTGCTTGGTCGAGAACTCATGGTACGCCGCGTAGGGCATCGCGAAACCGTAGGCGACGCTGCTCGAATCGGCCTGGTGGCCAAGGCTCGAGAGCATGTCGCCATAGCGGTCGAGTACGCGGCCGTTGCCATCCTCCGGGTAGTGCGCCTTGGTTGAATTGGCCCACGGGGACCAAGCCACGCCCATCGGATCCATCTGGGTCTCGAATCGGTCGCTGACTTGCGCCTCCATCTCCTGGCCGATGCTATCCATGACCGGCGTCATGTTATTGATCTTGCGCATCAGATCATGAAGGACGTCGAGGACTTGGGCATCCAGAAGGGTAATCGATGCAGCCATGGTCGGGCTCAGTACAGCACGTCGACAGGCGAGACGGTCCCGTCACTGCTGATGAGCTCAGCAACGACTGGATCATCCACCTGAGTGGGGTAAGCATTTACCAACTCTGCAGGCAGCTTGTGGAGGTAGCCCACAATTGCAGCAATGTCGGCCCGGCTCTTGAGTGGCTCCGAACTGAACGTGTGATACCCAGGCATCGGATGCACAGGCATCCCAGGCTCAGTAGCAGCCCGGCGAATCATGTCTGCACTGCGGCCGGCGACCGTCCCCGAACGCTCGTCCCACTCAAACTCGAGGGGCTCAATGGACGGGTTTACAGAGAGAGGTTTGCAGTAAATTGAAATCATGGTTTCCAGTAGAACAGCAGGCCGACAACGAATTCAAACATGGCCCGATCGTTAGTGTAGACCTCGAAAAACTGTCGCACAGCCCCAGTTTCTCCACCACCGAGCACCGCTTCGAGCGCCATCGTCATCACCTCCAAGGCGCCGCGGGTACCGTACTCCTTCCCCTGGTACGGGTTCACGTACTTATCCTTTCGGGTTACCTCGTCGGGCTTATACGCATGACCTGTGACGGTGGAGAGTAGCTCAAGCGCATCTCCAGCTGTCCGTTGGCGGTGCAGTTCCTGGAAGAGCCTATCCAGACCAGGCAGGGCAGCCTGCAGCCGGTGAGCGTATTCATGGACTGCATTCTCGAGGGATTCGGCCCGCACTAGGATATAGCCAGCGCCCTGCGTGGGCGTCACAATACCGAACTCAGGCAAGCGGAGCTTTTGAGTTTTTAAGTCTCGCAACTCACTGTACTGCCAACCACGGGCTCCATCCTTCGCCTTTACATACAGTGGCCCCAGCTCGTCAGCAACAGCTGTCCAACTGTCCGGAAACAGCGTCGAGGCCTCTTGCACCAGCTTCGCGCCGGCCCCGCGCGATGCCACCTTCGCCGGCGTGGCCGTGCCGACCTCGTCGGCCAGCCTGGCCAGCAGTGCGGCGCGTGCCCCCAGTGGTGAGGCCTCGCCATCGGGCAGGCTGGCAACGATCCGCCGCCCTGCATCCTGGAACTCGGCCACGGTCTTCGGCACAAACAAGCCGGCGTCCCGGGCCGCCTTTGCGATCGGCGCCGGCATTGTTTTTAGTTTCTGTGCAACGACCTTCTCAAGCTGCTGCGCCCGCTTTCCAGCCGAGCCCGGGTTGTAGTCGAAGCCAGGATCGATCCCGACCGGCACATCCTGGATCTCACCCGTGCGTTTGTTGATCCACTCCCGCGTCGCAATCGCCGGAGAGTCCTTCACCAGGGGCGTGCCCGAAGGCGTTGTGCCGCGGTCGTAGGCGGCCTGGCTGATCGGGATCACCCTGCACCGGCAATGCCATCCATTCGGAGGCCAATGTGTCTGCCAGAACTGGTCGTCGATCGACAGCGTCACATTGCTCCAGGCAGCATGCGAGGCACGCACCCGCTCATCGCCCTTTGTCACATAGCGGATATACGGATGCGTCTTGCCGTTGCGCTGCGCGCGCTCCCACAGGCCCGCCGAGTAGGCCATGCGCGTGTTCACATCGAAGATCAGCTTAAGCCGGGCGGGGTCGAAACTCGTGGTCGCCGCCTCGCCGGTAGTTGGATCCAGGACCGTCTTTTCTCCCCACCAGCCGGCCTTCGCGAGCAACTCCTCGGCGTTGGCGTTGAAGTCCCGCCGGGTCAGGTCGCCCGCGACCGAACGGGTGATCTGATCGCGGATCGACTCCAGCAGATCCAGCCTGGCCAGCCGCGATACAGTGAACTGCTGCGCATGCTCATCCTTCCACAGATCCCGCCAGTCATAGGTAACCCTCACCGGATCACGGGCCGCCATGTAGGCCAACGCCTCCGTTGGCGATAGTCGATAGGCTACAGCGAATGCCTGTGCGGCCGAATTATTCGGCATTACCCACCCCCGCATTTCCAGCTAGGCGCGATGTGAATGCCGCTTTTGCCAATCCGGCGAGCAGCTGCGCTGGATCCATACGGGCCAGCACTTCCGGCAGCCTAGCGAGGAACTGCTCAGCAGTCTCTCCGGACGCAACCGAGGCATCTAGCGCCGCCTGAAGTGGCTCAGAGAAGGGGGTCATCATGGGCTTCCAGTCAGCCAACGCCTCCTCAACGAGTAGATCAACCCCGTCCTTTGTTCCCATCTCGGCGAAATTCGCCACCTTGACTGGCAGCCCTGCGTCCCGTGGTCCACCCGCACTGTTTGTTAGCGTATTGGTCGGTTCTGCTCCCTTCCTCACCCACCCCTCGCCGTACTTTTCTCGTACAGCGTTTTCGCTCAGCTGGAAACCCATCTCCGTCACGTTCTTATCCGTTTCCGACTCGGCCAGCTTATCCTCCTCCTCAGAGATTTCACGCGAGACTTGGCACGTTGCCAGTCCGTTCAACTCACAGATCCACAGCAGCAGCGTCTCATTGAGCGTTGCCGACAATAGGTCGCTGTCCGCCTGCACCAAATCAAGCCGAACTGCAGTCCGCTCCTTGCTTGCCGCAGCTAAGGCGCCGCCGCCGCCAGCCCGCGGCTCTTGCCCCAGTAGCACCTCGGCAATCCAATCATCCATGTACTGACACAATGCCTGCTGCGTCGTCACAGACCCAGTCAGCTTTGTTTCGAGCAGGTCGATGCTCATTCCATCTGGTGTCATCACAACGCCATCATTTGAGATCGCCTTGAGTGCGGCAAACAGCGTGGCCTTCTCCTTCGGCCCCGCGTTGCGCGGGTACTTGCCCCACGGCGTGGGTGATCCAAAGCGGTCATTCAACTTGTTCCAGGCGATGATGCCCTTCCGCTTGAAAAATACTGGCCAGTAAAGCTGCAGTCCCAGCCCCGTCCCATAGGGGTTGTCATCCTCTGCATTCATCTTGTGAACGATGAATTTACGCGGCGGCAGCGCCTCACCCGTCAGCATGTTGGCTTGGGTCAACAAGCGCAGCTCGGGCGGCTGGTGCGCATCAATCTGCACATACTTAAACCGGCGCTGGGCACGCTTCACGATCCGGGCCGGAACGTAATATCCCTCACGCACAGTCCACACGATCTCACTCACTGCATACCCACGCAGCAACGCGTCCATCAAATCCTGGCACAGCAGGTCAAAGTTGCACCGCTTCAGGATGCCGCTGACGATCTGCGCGTCTTCTCGCTGTTCATCCCCATCCTGTATCGCCACTACCTGCCATTTTCGACCCACTAGCGCCAACTTACGCTTCTGCAGGCCGGAAAACACTTTTCCATCCCGCTTCAGATCGCGATAGATCTCGCCGGCTGGGTCACCCTTCTCCAGCAAAAGAGGGTCCGCCGTCTGGATGACCCCCATGTAGTTTTGTTCAAATGGGTCGCGCAGCCGGTTGGCCACCTCGGACTCCAGGTCGGGCGGAGTCCCAGCCTGTCTAACCTGACCCACATTCTTAGCCATCCATGAACCCTTCCGCGTCGGCGCCATGTGCTACGCCGTCACTCATATAATCGATAGGTGCAGACGGATTGCTCGCTGCGTGAATAGCCAGTGCCAGGGCCCCGAAGCGGTCGGCGTGGCCATCGGGCGTGCTCTCGGCCACAAAACGGATATTCCCGGCTGCCGTGGTTACCTTCTGCACCTTGCGCAAGTCGGCCCGGATCGCGGGGTCATCCGGAATGCGCAGCGCCCGGTCTTCCATCTTTCCCTTCAAGGGATAAGCTAGCGTTTCCTTGACCGACCCGCTGAAATTGACCGCCTCGACGCGGTGCTCACCGAACTTGTCCTGGGCATCGTCGGCCCAGCCAATGCCGAGGCCGGTTGCATCGATACAGACGCGGTCGCAGATCGCAAACCACGGATACAAGACGGCCTCCTGGGCGCTCTTCCGCATTCGCTCCATCGTGATGACAGCACGCGTATAGAGCACATCACCCAGCTGCTCGACCACCCACAGCACCGTCAAATCCTTCTTGCGGCCAATGTCCACCCCGCAATACAGGCGGCCCGCAAAGCGGTCGGTCACAGCGCGCTCCCAGGGCATGCCCGCCATGTATTCGCAGCCGGTGATCAGCTCATACTCGATGAACTTGCTGTCGTCGTCGGCTGGAATGCACATGTACTCCTGGTCGAAGGACTCATCGTCCGCCGCGCCCGCTTTCACGAAGTCGAAGTACTCCGCTTCGGTCATGTCCTGCTGCTCGGCATCCGCCGGCAGGGCTTGCTGCAGCTTGTAGAGAAAGCCCTGGTCCAGCGCGTCCTGAAGCGTCACGCGGTGCAGGCTGATCTTCTTCGGATTGCCCTTCTCCCGGATCTCGCGGATCAGCTGGTTAAAGAACGAGTTGCTGCCCCGGTGCGTGCTGATGATCTCCATGCAGCCGCCCCAGGTGATGCCGGGGTAGGCGATTGCCCACATCTTTCGCTGATCACGATGCAACGCGAACTCGTCCAGAATGCGGGAGCCGCGCTTGCCTGCCTGGGCGTCCGGGTTGCTGGACATACTGTGAATGCGTTTGCCGCTCGCAAACTCCAGCACGTAGGCGGACAACTTCTTCTCCGGCTCGATAACCACCTCGCCCAGATCCCGCGCGGCCATGTTCATGATGGCCGCGAACATTTTGCAGTCCTCAATGAACAGCCGCGCCTGGATATCGTCCCGGCTGCTCACCCACTCATCGTGGCGGGCCCCTTGAGCGGCAGTCCGTTCATCGGATGCAAACGCCGTTGACCAGCTGATCCCGATCTGGCGCGACTTCTCCATCAACTTCAGCCGAGAGTTGTCCTGGATCCAACGCGACTGGAAGGGCAGGAAGATTGCATCCGTGTTTGCCGGGATGACTTTCGCCCGGCCTTTGCGAGCCGGTTTCATCACGCTATCCCCAGGGCTTCACGGATCGCACGCTTTGTGTCTTCCGTTACCCCACCCTTGGTGCCCATGGCATCGAGCTTGGCTCGCTGCTCCTCGAGTAGCTTCTCCCGGGCCATCCGCTCGACTTCCTTGCGCTCCTTCAAGCTCAGGCTCCGCGCCTCCTGGGCGGTCTTCGCGGCCCGCGCCAGGTCAAGCACGTCCGCGATGTCCATCTCGGCCTGGCTCTGCAATTTGCCCATCGCGTAGCGGCTCGTCAGTGTGGTGACTGCCTGCGCAAGCAGTGCGCCCGACTTCGCGTCGAAGTCCTCGCCCAGCTCGCCGACCAGCGCCTCGGCCGCGGCTGCCATCTCACGCTCGTGCGTGATCATTTCCTCTACGCTGGCCCGATGGCGGCCAAGGGCCGACCGGCTGACACGCGGCTCGTCCGGGAATTGAGTCTCGAGCTCGGCCCTCAGCTCATCGAGCGTGAGTCGGTTCTCGCGCAGACGCTTGAAAACGTGCGCGCGGAACTCGCTGGAGCGCTGGTCGATCGTGCTCTTGCGCCCCATGGTCAGATCCTCGGGCGCTTCACGCCCTCAACCGTCACACGGCCGCGCACCACCTGTTCGCCCTTCTCGCGCAGGGTGGCCAGCAGCACGGCTCCGGCTTCCTCGATCTCGATCAGCTCGCGTTCCTCGAGCCAGCGCAGCTGTTCCTTCACCTCCACACGGGTCAAGGTGTGGCCGAACTTCTCGTCGAGGATCGAGCACAGCACCGAGCTGTTCGCCCGGCGGTTCGGCATCTCGTTGATCACCCGCAGGATCACCAGGCGCGCATCCTGCACCAGCAAATCGGAATAGCTCATTTGCGCTTCTCCGTCAGAAGATATTCATGGATCAAATTGAGGGTGTGGCCCGTGCCCTTGAACTCCCCTACCAGGTTTGAGAGCCCCTCCGACACGTCGTCCAGGCGGGAGTGGATACGCTTGAGGTCGTCGTGGGTCGGTGCATGCTTCTGATCGCGTTCGATCGCCGTGAGGCGGTCTGCATGTGCCGCCAGCTTGGCATCCAGAGCATCTTTGGTGACTTTGTCGCGCCCGCTGATCGCCAGCCACACCACTGCTAGCAGATTCACCGCCTGCAGCAGCAGCTTCAGTTCTTCAAGTCCAACGCTCATCGCGGCCATCCCTTCCTTCTCGCTTCAAGCCAATTGGCCTCGCCCTGGCAGTCAAAGCACAGCTGGCAGCCCGGCACCGCCTGGCGGCGTGCCTCGCTGATCTGCTGACCACATCCCCCACAATGGGTAGCGCTGTCGGCCACCGTTTTCCCATTCATCGGGTTATTGCGCCGCTGCTTCTCCAGCGCATCGCCCAGCATCTCTTCCTCGTGCTCAACGGCACGATCTGCAAAATCAGTCATGGTCTGTTCAAAGGTTGGTGGCGGCACAACGCCTGGTGGGTCACCACACGCAACAGTGCATTGATGACAGGGAGTGCTACCGAGAGGGTGGTGTAAAAATTGAAAGGAAGCAGTGGCTGCAACAGGCCCGTGTTTGCCTCAAGCGCAACCAGGGCAGCAGCCACCGCATTCACCCACAGCATCCGCGATGCGGCCCAGTGCTTAGCCATGTCGCACGCTCTGGAGCCGGACACGGATGTCTTCAATGCTCTCGTCCGAGCATCCCCTGAACATCATCGCTTCGCACGTTCTGCGAATCTCCAGCCCGCGCAAGCGCTGGCCGTTTGAAAAAACCCACTTTGTAAACTCAGCTTCGGCAGACGTGAGGTCTCCGGCCTTGACCCGCTTGAGGAGGGTAGAACGAGCAAACGCCCCGGTGCCGATGTTGAACACCAGCGACACCAATGCATCAAAACGGAATTGAGAAAAGCCTGCAGGCAGCGCCGCGTTGAGAAACACCTCGACGGTGCACAGATCGGCACGCAACAACGCACGGGCCTGCAACGGCGTCAGCGTCGCAGTCCGCAGGTAGGGCTCTGACTTAAGAATCACATGCCCGACGCCGATGGTCAGCTTGCCGGCTGGGCACAGGTAGGGCATGGCTGAGAAGCCCTCGAAGGACTCGATGAGCGCAATGCCGCGGGGAGAGGTGTTAAGTTGGGTATGCATGCCGGCAATGGTGCCGGCGTGCGCGCGAGGGGACTAAGTGAATGGGGTCAATTATTTAAGGGCATCATGGGATAACATTCCCTGCCCGATCTAGGAGAAAAACGCGGTCTTCCAACACCATTCCACCCAAACTGTTGCGTGCCCGGTAGATCACACGAACGGTGAAACCCTTCAAATCCTTCTGGACGGGGAACCACTGGATAGCCTGGAAGGATTCTGGGTCTTTCAGCGTCCTGCGCAGGTGTCGCTCAACTTGGCGCACTGACCCGTCAAATGCGCTGTTTTGCACAACATCCTGCAGTGGTGGCGCGTTGGTATGGATTGGTTGAGCAGGTGGAGGACTCATCGAAAGGCGGGCATAGATAAACGCAGGCAGTCCTACGAGCAACAGCGAAATAATGACCTTTCCATTTCGGCTGTTCTCAGCCTGGGCCTTTCTCCGGACAACAGTCTCTGCCGGACGCTCCTTCCGTAGTGCCTTCGCCTTAGCATAGATCGCCCCACACTTCGGGCACTTATAGTCTGGTGCGGGATCTTCAGGGCTTCGTGTGTAATGGCACTTCGGGCAGGTCGTCATGATTTTTATTTTGGCTCCTTCAGTCTGAGCTATGCGTTTCCGCTCCAAAAACGATGCTAAGGCCTGTCAGCTTCCCTTCGAAACATGCACAGTAATGTTCATCTGCTCGATCGTCAGCCAGCCCACCTCAACGCGTGCCACTGAACGTCCGCCAGCCCCTACAAATTGCTGCCCTGGCACACCCCCACTACCGCCTTCAGCTACACCCAGGCTCTCACGCAGTGCTCGTGCCAATGCACCTGCCAGATCTCGATCAAACTCCGCAGTCGCCATTGCAATCCCCATTTTTATTCAAACTTGGCGCCATGCTGCCAACTGCACAAATTCGCCGCAGTGACGTGATTCACTTCACTGCACCCAATTGCGCAGCAAATGCGGCTTGGCTCACGGGAACACCTGCCCGCTGGAGTTGCATTGCCGTATCCACCAGCGCGTTGACCGCTTTAGCTGGTAACGATCTACGTGCTGTGAACATGGCGTCCAACACGATCTCCAGCACTTGCTGACGTGTCAGGTAGCTTGGTGGGTCTGCATGCAGTTGCGTCACTCTGGCCATTTCAGGTGCTGGGTGTACCAGCTGGGCAATCGCCTCGGCATCAGCCAGGGGGACGCCCGAAAACACCACGCCTGCTGAGACCTCTTCTGAAACACCACAGGCTGCCAGCGTAGCCTTCCCGTATGACCGCGCCAACGCCGCTGCAATGGCAGGCCCGTCATGAGCAGGATCGCCGTTGATCAATGCAGCGAGTTGAGCTGCCTCCAATTCGCTCAGCGGTAGAGCCTGTGCTAGGGCAGTGCCCCACATCACAGCCCTCTGTCTGCGTTCAAACGCCTCATCAGACTCATCGTCATCCAGCATCGGCCCTTCGCCGGTGATCAGCCACTCTGGGCGGATGCGGAGTTTCGTGACCAGCGCCTCACTTTCATCTCTGGTTAAATTCCGTACCTTTCCCCCGCTTAGACGCTTTATTCGAGCCAAAGGTACGCCAAGAAGATCTGCAAGCTCTTGTTGCTTGAGATCAAAGTGCTTCATTACTGCGCTTATAAGTACGGAAATCATATTTTTTGTTGACAGGTACGAATTCTGTACCTAACATTAAGTGCACAAACACAGTTAATTCACAGGTACGGACGGCACGCCACACTTGTGAAAAATCACCACGAAGGAGCCACCAGTATGAGCCGCCAACAACCCATGACCCCTGAGCAAGTCAAAGCCAAGCTGCGTCTGCAGGGGAAAACCATTAGCCGCTGGGCTGAAGAGAACGGCTATGGCCGCGCTGCGGTCTATCGCACCCTCAACGGCGTTGACAAAGCGACATTTGGCCGCTCCCACGAAATTGCCGTCAAGCTCGGTTTGAAGCCGGCCACCACACTTGACGCCTGAGGGGATGATGGACCGCACCACCATTTTAGCGGAATCACCCACCGCACAGCGGCTGGCATCTTGGGTGGGGTACTGATCCATGGCCGACAAATACACCAATGCCAGCCAGCAGCGGATCATCAAATTAATGTTGATCATGTTTGGCGATGTGGTGAACGGCTACCTGCCGTCTGAGCTCGCCAAAGCCGTGGGCGCCTCGGCCGGCACGATGACCCGCGACCTGGACAACCTCGAGACCGCCGGCATCGCCCGCCTCGACGAAGAAACCCGACGCTGGCGCCTCACGCCCCGCCTGCCGCAGCAAGCCATCAAGGTCTTCCAGGCTATCGATGCAGCTGACGCTCGCGTCCAGGAAGCCAAGAACCGATTCACCCGCTCCATCTGAGGACAACAACAATGACCCGAGGCCGCAAACCCGCTACACCCGTCGATGTGCTCGAGCCCGAGATCGACCAGGAACGCTTTGCCGAAGCCATGGACGCGATGCGCACCGATGAATCGACCGCGCAGCTCGTCGTCTCCCAGCATCAGGCTGCCGTGCGCGCCATGGCCCTGCAGGTCGGCTACCAGCTGCCGGCCGACTGCACCGACCCGGACATCATCCAGCGCGACATTGCCGCCAACATGCGGCGCAGCGTGGAAGCCTGCCTCGAGGTCGGACGCGGGCTGGCCGTGCTTAGGCAGGCTTGCGAACACGGCCAGTTTCTGGCCCGCCTCGAGGCGCTGGGTATTGAAACCCGTGTCGCCCAGCGCTTCATGCAGTCGGCAGTCAAGTTCTCAAATGCGTCGACGTCGACGCATTTCGCCAAAGCCATCGGTTCGCCTTCGAAGCTCTTTGAGCTCCTCGTCCTCGACGATGACCAAGCTGAGGAACTCACCCTCACCGGCCAGACCGGCGAGCTCAAGCTCGACGACATCGCATCCATGTCCGTAAAGGAGCTCCGCGCCGCCCTGCGTGAGGCCCGCGAGGAAGAGAAGGCCAAGGCTGAGCTGCTCTCCGAGAAAAACCGCCTGCTCGATGCCGAACGCGCCAAGTCCAGGCGCCTGGCCACTATCCCGCCGGACGAAGCGCTCGCCGCGTTGCGCAAGGAGGTCGCTGCAGTGGCCAACGACGCCCGGGGTGCCATCGTTGGGCAGCTGCGCGCCGGCCTCGTCGCCCTGCAGAACCACCACGATGAGCGCACAGACGGCGACAGCGTGCTGTGGGCAGCGGGGGTGCTCGGCCAGCTCACCAAAGACATTGCCACCCTGCGCGACGAGTTTGGCATTCCGGATGTGAGCACTGCCGACATCCCCGAGTGGGTGCAGTCCTGACCTGACTGGATCCCGCCATGAACCCCGCCATGCTCGACTCCATCCTCGCCGTGTATCGCGCCGCCCAGGACGCGGGCCACGGCCGCAAGGAAGCGGTGTACGCCGCCGCCTGTCAGCGCCTTGGCATGACTCGATCCACTCTGATGCGCAAGATCAAGGAGGCCGTTGTGAAACCACCCCGCAAGCAGCGGGCGGATGCCGGTGAGGTCTCCCTCACCCGCGACGAAGCCGTCGTTATTAGCACCGCCCTGATGGAAAGCCTGCGTAAGAACAACAAGCGCCTGCTGTCCATCGGCCAGGCCGTATCCATGCTGCGCGCCAATGGCGAGATCCGCGCCGAGCGGGTAGATCCGGCGACGGGCGAGTGCATTCCGTTGTCCGACTCCGCCGTGGCCCGTGCCATGCGCAGCTATGCCCTGCACCCCGACCAACTACTCCGCGCCGCGCCGGCCGTTGAGCTCCAAAGCCTGCACCCGAACCACGTGTGGCAGATCGACGCCAGCCTGTGCGTCCTCTACTACCTCAATGCCCGCACCGAGAAAGAAGCCGGCCTGCAGGTGATGGAGGCCAAAAAGTTCTACAAGAACAAGCCGGCCAACCTCAGGCGCATCGAGTCCGACCGGGTGTGGTCCTATGAGGTCACCGATCACAACGCCGGCTCCATCTTCGTCAATTACGTGATGGGGGCCGAGTCTGCAGCCAACCTGGCCGAGTCCTTCATCCGCGCCATTGAGCACGATCCGGACGACCCCCACAAGCTGCACGGCGTGCCCTACATCCTGATGATGGATATGGGTAGCGCCAACACCTCCGGGGCGTTCGCCAACCTCACCCGCCGTTTGGGCGTGCAGACCATTGCCCACGCCCCCGAGAATGCCCGCGCCACCGGCCAGGTCGAGAACGCCCGTAACATCATTGAACGCAGCCTTGAGGCGGGCCTGCGCTTTCAGCCGGTGGCCAGCTTGGAAGAACTCAACACCGCCGCCCGCAAGTGGGCCCGTTGGTACAACGCCACCAAGATCCACAGCCGCCACGGCAAGACCCGACTGCAGCAATGGCTCACCATCACCCAGGATCAGCTTCGCCTTGTGGATGCGGATCTCGCTCGTCGCCTGCTCACCCACACACCCGAGCGTCGCAAGGTGTCCGACACCCTCACCGTGCAGTTCGGTGGGCAGGAGTTCGACGTGCGCGGCGTGCCGCGGGTGATGGTCGGCGAATCGCTCAACATCACGTACAGCCCGTATCAGCCCAACGCTGCTCTGGTGGTGGACACCGACGAGAATGGGCGCGAAACCCTTACGCCCACCCCCTTGGTTGTCCGCAACGCTGCCGGCTTCCGCGTCGATGCCAACGTGATCGGCGAAGACTGGGCTCGCCCGGCCGAAACCCAGGCCGACACCCACCGCAAGCTGGTCAATCGCGTGGCCATGGACGCCGAGACGGACGAAGAGGCCGAGGTCGCCCGCAAGGCCAAGAAGCTGCCCTTCGGCGGCCGCATCGACCCGTGGAAGGAAATCGACCAGACCGAGCTGCCCACCATC
>JAJTBM010000398.1 GCA_021286885.1 Rhodocyclales bacterium | reverse complement strand
GCCGGCATGGCCACCACGGTTTCGGCCATCGTGCTGCGCGGGCGGCGCTATTACCTCGCCCACGCGGGCGACTCCCGCATCTACCGGCTGCGGGCCGGCAAACTCGAACAACTCACCACCGACCACGTCTGGGAACACCCGGAACTCAACAACGTGCTTTCCCGCGCCGTGGGGCTGGATGCCCACATCCAGGTGGACTACGCCGACGGCGACCTGGAGCCCGGCGACACCTTCGCCCTGATGAGTGACGGGGTCTGGGGCAGCCTCAAGCCCGCCCGCCTCGCCCGCATCCTGCAAGACGAAGGCAGCGCCCAGGACCTGGCCAGCCGCCTGGCCATGGAAGCCGAAGACGGCGGCAGCCAGGACAACTGCACCGCCCTGGTGTTGCGGGTGGTCAACCTGCCTCCCGACCAGCTCCCCGACACCATCGCCCGCCTCGCCCGCCTGCCCCTGCCACCGCGCCTCAAGCCCGGGCAAGAACTGGACGGGCTGGTGATCGACGCGCTGCTGCACGAATCCATCGTCACCCTGCTCTACCGGGCCCACACGCCCCAGGGCGACAGCTGCGTGCTCAAGACCCTGCGCCCCGAACGCCAGGACCCGGAAGCCCTGGCCGCCCTGGCCCACGAAGAATGGCTCGCCCGGCGGGTGAACGACGCCTGGTTTCCCCACGTGATCCCCTGGCCCGGGCGCCATCACCTGTATTACCTGATGAGCTGGCACGAAGGGGCCAGCCTCAAGGCGCGCCTCAACGACGGCCACCACTTTGGCATCGGCGAGGTGGAAAGCCTGGGCGAACGCATCCTGAAGGGCGTGGCATCCTTGCACCGGCTTTCCATCGTGCACCGGGACATCAAGCCGGACAACATTCACCTGGACAAGGAAGGCCGGCTGCGCATCCTGGATCTGGGGGTGGCCGCCTCCGACAGCAGCGCCGAAGGCGAACAGTTCGAAGAGATCAACAACCCCGGCACCCCCAGCTACATGGCCCCGGAGCTGCACAGCCCCACCCCGCCCGCCGCCAACGAACAGACCGACCTCTACGCGGTGGGCGTCACCCTCTACGAGCTCCTCACCCGCAAATACCCCTACGGCGAAATCGAACCCTTCCAGACCCCGCGCTTTGGCGACCCGGTGCCACCCACCCGCTACCGGCCCGACATCCCCGCCTGGCTGGAGGCCGTGCTGCTCAAGGCCGTGGCCCGGGAGCCCGCCGCCCGCTTCGAAACCGCCGAGGAATTCCTGCTCGCCCTGGAACGGGGCGCCCACCGCCCCCTGGCCGTCCAGCGCAAATCCCCCCTGCTCAAGCGCGATCCGCAACTGGGGCTCAAGCTGCTGTGCATCGCCTCCCTGGTACTCAACGGCTTTCTGGGGTTTTTGCTGCTGCTGCGCTGAATTTGCGCCTCTGCCACAGGCTTGCAAACGGAAAGTGCAAGCATAAGGGGGGCCCGGGCGCGTACCATGATGCCCTCAAACCTTCAAAAACCGCCGGGGCGCACCTTTTCGGCAGCCCGGCCTTCCCCTTGCCTTTCGGAGAACAGCACCATGCAATACGGCGAATTCGATGCCAACTCGTTGATGTACATCACCAACCGGCCCGAACTCGTTTTTGTCCGAGGCGAAGGCTCCTGGCTGTTCGACGCCCAAGACAAGCCCTATCTGGACTTCATCCAGGGCTGGGCCGTGAACTGCCTGGGCCACTGCCCCGGCGAAATCCAGGACGCGCTGGTCCAACAAGCCCGCCAGCTCATCAACCCCAGCCCGGCCTTCTACAACGGCCCGATGATCGAACTGGCCGGCCTCCTGACCCGCCATTCCAGCTTCGACCGGGTGTTCTTTGCCAACACCGGCGCCGAAGCCAACGAAGGCGCGATCAAGCTCGCCCGCAAATGGGGCCGCACCCACAAGAACGGCGCCTACGAGATCATCACCTTCGACCACAGCTTCCATGGCCGCACCCTGGCCACCATGTCGGCCTCCGGCAAGGCCGGCTGGGACACCCTGTTCGCCCCCCAGGTGCCGGGCTTCCCCAAGGCCGAGCTGAACGACCTGGAATCGGTCAAGGCCCTCATCACCGACAAGACCGTGGCCGTGATGCTGGAGCCGGTGCAGGGCGAAGGCGGCGTGATCCCCGCCACGGTTGAATTCCTGCAGGGCCTGCGCGAACTCACCCGCGCCCATAACGTGCTGCTCATCACCGATGAAGTGCAGACCGGCATGGGCCGCACCGGCCGCCTGTTAGGCCACCAGCATTCGGGCATCGAACCCGACATCATGACCCTGGGCAAGGGCATCGGCGGCGGCGTACCCCTCGCCGCCCTGCTGGCCCGGGAAGAAGTCTGCTGCTTCGTGCCCGGCGACCAGGGCGGCACCTACAACGGCAACCCGCTGATGAGCGCGGTGGGCGTGGCAGTGCTGCGCCGCCTGCTCGCCCCCGGCTTCCTGGATCAAGTCACCGCCACCGGCAACTACCTGGCCGAATGCCTCAACGGCCTGGTGGCCAAGCACGGGCTGGTGGGCGAACGGGGCGTCGGCCTGCTGCGCGCCCTGATCCTGGACGACGAGCGCGGCCCCAAGCTGGTCCAGGCCGCCCTGGAGCACGCCCCCACCGGCCTGCTGCTCAACTCCCCGCGCCCCAACCTGCTGCGCTTCATGCCCGCCCTGAACGTGACCCGGGGCGAGATCGACCGGATGATCACCATCCTCGATCACCTGCTCGTCAGCGTTCCCCGCGCCTGATCGCCCCCGGCGGCCCGCCCCGTCTGCCCAACAGACGGCGGGCCGCTGCACCGGAACCCGCTTGCTTTACAATAGCGGGTTTTCCGGTGCGTCTGCCGGAAGCGACTGAACATCAAAGGAAATCCATGTCTCTCAAGTGCGGTATCGTCGGCCTGCCCAACGTCGGCAAGTCCACCCTCTTCAACGCCCTGACCAAGGCCGGCATCGCCGCCGAGAACTACCCCTTCTGCACCATCGAGCCCAACGTCGGCATCGTCGAAGTGCCCGATCCGCGCCTCGACGCCCTGTCTGAAATCGTCAAGCCGCAGAAGATCCAGCCGGCCATCGTCGAATTCGTCGATATCGCCGGCCTGGTTGCCGGTG
>JAJTBM010000397.1 GCA_021286885.1 Rhodocyclales bacterium | reverse complement strand
CCAGCTTGGCGCCCATGGACGTGGCGGATTCGGGGACGATGGCGGTGTAGCAGGCGGCTTGGATCTCCATGATGGCGTCCAGGTCGGCCAGACGGGCTGGGCGGATCTGCATGGGCTGTGTGCGGAAGGCAAAGGGGCGCAAGTTTAAGGGGGCTTTGTGAAACGCGTCCATGCACAGCCACCTTGACATGCCCGGAGAGTGTTGTTTTGCGTGGCACTTAACCTGCCTTTACATCGCCCGAACCCCGTCTAACCGGGGGTGCGGGGATGATGCGCCGGATTGCGTCAAACCCCGTCCGCTGCCGTGTCTTCAAGCTTCCCTCTTCGTTTTGCAAGCCGCCTGCTGCCAGCCTTGCTGGTGGGTGGGTGCAGCCTGGGGCCGACTTATCAGGCGCCCACGCCCGCGCTTCCCGCCCAATGGTCGGCGCCCCGGCCCGACGCTCCCGAAGCGTCCGCCGCTTCCCTGGCCCATTGGTGGACGGCCCTGAATGATCCGGTGCTGGATCAGTTGGTGGCCGATGCCCTCGCCGCCAATCCGGACTTGGCCTCCGCCCGGGCGGCCTTGCGCGCCGCCCGCGCCAGCCAGACCGAAGCCCGGGCCGCCCTGGCGCCCCAACTCAGCGCCTCCATCACGCCCCAGCACACCCGCAGCCTGGGGCTAGATAAAACCCTGTACCAAGGGGGCTTGGACGCAAGTTGGGAGTTGGATGTGTTTGGCGGCCAGCGCCGCGCCCTGGAAGCCGCCAGCGCCGAGGCCGAGGCCAGCGCGGGGGATCTGTACGCCACCCAGGTCAGCCTGGTGGGGGAGGTGGTGCTCAATTACCTCAACCTGCGTTCGGCCCAGCAGCGCCTGGCCATTGGCCAAGACAACCTCCTGAGCCAGGACGAAACCCTGCAGATCACCGGCTGGCAGGCCCGGGCCGGCACCGCCACGCCCCTGGAAGTGGCCCAGGCCCAGGCCAACCGGGATTCCTCCGCCGCCCAGCTGCCGGCCCTGGAAACCACCCGGGCCAGCGCCGAATACCATCTGGCGGTGTTGTGTGGGCGTAACCCGGGCAGCCTCGGTGCCACCCTCGCCCTGCCCGCCGAGGGCTGGATGAAGGCCCTGCCGCCACTCCCGGCGGGCATCGCCCGGGTGATCCCCGCCCAGGCCCTGCGCCAGCGCCCGGACGTGCTCGCCGCCGAACGCCGGCTGGCAGCCGAAACCGCCCGGATCGGCCAGCAGGAAGCCGCCCGTTACCCCAGCTTCAGCCTGTCGGGCAGCATCGGCCTGGCGGCCCTCAGTTGGAGCACCTTCGGTGCAGGAGGCCAGATTGCCCGTAGCTTAGGGGCCAGCATCTCCGGCCCGGTGTGGGATGCGGGCAGCCGCGCCGCCCGGGTCGAGGCCCAGGGCGCCGTGCGCGACCAGGCCCTGGCCAGCTACCACAAGACCGTGCTCACTGCCCTGGAAGACGTGGAGAACGCCCTCACCACCTTCGCCCAGGGCGAAGCCCAGACCCGCAGCCTGGAAACCGGCGCCGACGCAGCCCGCCTCGCCGCCGAGCTGGCCGCCCAACGCTACCGGGCCGGGATCACCGATTTTCAGACCGTACTCAGTACCCAGCGCACCCGCCTCAGCCTGGAAGACAGCCTCGCCTCCGCCCGGCTGACCCGGCTTAAGGGACTGGTGCAACTTTACAAGGCCCTGGGGGGCGGCTGGCCCGCCCCGGCCACCGACCTTGCGACCGGAAAACACGATTCATGACGTCTCCCGATAAATCTTCTGCCGCCCATGCCGCTGCCGGCCTCCATGATCTGATCCAGGCCGCCAGCCCCCGGGCCGGGCGTCGCCGCCTGCTGCTGGGCGGCGGTGCGGCCCTGGCCCTTGCCGGCCTGGGGCTGGTGGCTCTGCTGGGCGGGGACGGCGGCGCCCAAGGGCCCGTTTTTCGCACCCAGCCCGTCGAAAAGGGCGAACTGGTGATCCGGGTGAACGCCACCGGCACCCTCCACGCCACGACCCAGGTGGATGTGGGCAGCGAACTTTCCGGCGTGCTCGAAAGCGTGCTGGTGCAGGTGAACGACCGTGTGAGCAAAGGCCAGGTGGTGGCCCGGCTGGATACTTCCAAACTCCAGGATCAGGTACGCCAGGCCCGCGCCAGCCTGGCCTCGGCCCAGGCCAAGGTGGCCCAGTGCGAGGCCACCGTGGTGGAAGCCCAGGCCAATCTGGCCCGCCTCAAGGAATTGGCCCGGCTTTCGGGCGGCAAGATTCCCGCCCGGGCGGATCTGGACACGGCAGAGGCCACCGCCCTGCGCGCCGTGGCCGACAAGCAGGCCGCCGAAGCGTCGGTGCTCTCGGCCCGGGCCGAACTCAGTAGCGACGAAATCAGCCTCGCCAAGGCCACCGTGCGCTCCCCCATCAACGGGGTGGTGCTGGCCCGCAAGGTGGAGCCGGGTCAGACCGTGGCCGCCGCCATGACAACCCCGGTGCTGTTCACCATCGCCGAAGACCTGCGCCGCATGGAATTGCAGGTGGACGTGGACGAGGCCGATGTGGGCAAGGTGCACGCCGGCCAGGAGGCGGTGTTCCACGTGGATGCCTGGCCCGGCCAGAACTTCCCGGCCCAGGTGACCCGGGTCGGCCTGGGCTCCCAGACCAAGGACAACGTGGTGTCCTACCTCACCATCCTCACGGTGGCCAACGATCAGCTCCAGCTGCGCCCGGGCATGACCGCCTCGGCGGAGATCACCACCGCCCGGCGTCAGAACGCGCTCCTGGTGCCTAACACCGCCCTGCGTTACGCCCCGCCCGCCCAGACTTTGGAAGGCGGCCCCCCCTCGGGCGGGCTGCTGGACAAGATCCTGCCCCACCCCCCCCGCATGGGCCAGACCCCCGCGTCTGGCGGCAAGGCCAAGGACGGCAGCCAGCAAATCTGGCTGCTCCAGGACGGCCAGCCCCGCCCGCTGCGGGTACAGGTGCTGGGCAGCAATGGCCAGATGTCTGAAGTGCGCCCGGTGGACGGCGCCCAGGCGCTGGTGCCCGGCGCGCAGGTCATCGTAGAAACCGTGCAGAGGAAACCATGAGCGCATCCCTCCATGCTCCTGCCCAGGCCGCCACGGGGGCAGCCACCC
>JAJTBM010000396.1 GCA_021286885.1 Rhodocyclales bacterium | reverse complement strand
ATCGCTAAGTGTGAACCCGCGGCATTTTATACCTGAAGTAAAAAATCATTTGATTTTGAGACGGCTTCTTTTTTATTCAGTGAATCAATACACTGCTGATCAAACAGAGGTGCAGGAGACCCGGCAACCCGGAGAGGGCCGGCGGAAGTTTTTCCGTTAGAAGTTCCTCCCGGGCACGCCACCCCTGATGCGGGCGCCCCACGGTGCCCTCCCCCAGCCCCAACCAGGAACGCACTCCATGGCCCACACTCCCCGGATTCAGGCGGTCGTCTTCGATGCCTTCGGCACGTTGTTCGACGTCTATTCGGTGGGCCTGCTGGCCGAACAGCTCTACCCAGGCAAAGGCAATCAGCTGGCCGAGCTGTGGCGTGCCAAACAGATCGAATACAGCTTCATCCGCAGCCTGTCGGGCCAGTACAAACCCTTCTGGCAGATCACCCAGGATGGCCTGGACTACGCCGCCGCCCGGCTCGGGCTGCCCCTGGATGCGGCCCGGCGCACCCAGTTGATGAACCAGTACGCCTGCCTCTCGCCCTTCCCCGAGAGCCTGGGCGCCCTGCGCAGCCTGAAAGCCGCTGGCCTGCCCCTGGGCATTCTGTCCAACGGCACCCGGGAGATGCTGGATGTGGCCATCAAGAGTGCCGGCATGCACGGCCTGTTTGAGCATGTGCTGTCGGCCGATGCGGTGCGCAGCTACAAGACCTCGGCAGCGGCTTACCAGATGGGGCCCGATGCCTTTGGCTGCCCGGCGGAGCGCATTCTGTTCGTCTCATCCAACGGCTGGGATGCAGCCGGTGCCACCTGGTTTGGATACACCACGTTCTGGATCAACCGGAACGGCCTTCCCCAGGAAAACCTGGACGTGGCCCCGGATGGCAGCGGTTACACCATGGATGATCTGGTGCGCTTTGCGCAGAAACACCTGAGCCGATGAGCCCGACCGAAGCGCTCCTGGTAGGCGGCGGCGCCTTTCTGGCAGGCGGCATGAATGCCGTGGCCGGGGGGGGCACCTTCTTCTCCTTCCCGGCCCTGTTGGCCGCTGGCGTGCCGCCCGTGGTGGCCAACGCGAGCAACTCGGTGGCCCTGTGGCCCGCCAGCCTCTCGGGGGCCTGGGCCTATCGGCGTGAAGTAATGCGCCACCCGCGCTGGACCCTGATGCTGGTACTGGTGTCTCTGGTGGGCGGCTTGGGCGGCGGGATGCTGCTGCTGGCCACCTCGAATGCGATGTTTTCCAGCCTGGTGCCCTGGCTCCTGCTGGTGGCCACCCTGCTGTTTGCGTTCTCTGCCCAGGTTTCCAAGGGCGTTACCTGGTGCAAGGGACATCTGGGCCTGCAGGCCGATGGCGCCACTACCCCGGGTGGTCTGGGTGGGCTGCTGTTCCAGTTGCTGGTGGCCATTTATGGCGGTTTTTTTGGCGCCGGGCTGGGCATCCTGACCCTGGCGGCCCTATCCATTCAGGGCGTGGATGACATCCAGGAGTTGAACGGGCTCAAAAACCTGTGCTCCGCCGTGAATTACAGTTTTGCAGCGCTGACCTTCATCGTGGCGGGGGCCATCAGCTGGCCCCACACCCTGCTGATGACGCTCACCGCGATGCTGGGTGCCCAGGCCGGTGCCGCCTTCGCCCGCCGCCTGCCCGCACGCTGGCTGCGGCGTCTGGTGGTAGCGGTGGGCTGCGGGCTCAGCATCATTTACTTTGCGAAGACGTATTTTTAACACCCGGGCGGCAGGCTGAACCGTGTTGGTTTCTGACCAGGCCTGTCGACCCCCGAACCCGTTTTGTTTTTGAACCGCTTTCGAGCATCCAACCTTCACCACGAGGAGTCACCATGAGCATCACCCTGCCCGCTGGCATGCAGATCACTGCCCCGATCAAGTCTGAATGGGAATTCATCCTGACCCCCGAGGCGCTGGAATTCGTCGCCAAGCTGCACCGCGCCTTCGAGCCCCGTCGCCAAGCGCTGCTCCAGGCCCGCGTTGAGCGCCAAGCCCGCATCGACGCCGGTGAAATGCCCGACTTCCTGCCCGAAACCAAGGCCGTGCGCGAAGGCGACTGGAAGATCGCCCCTTTGCCCCGCGCCCTGGAAAACCGCCGCGTGGAAATCACCGGCCCGGTCGAAGCCAAGATGATCATCAACGCCTTCAACTCCGGCGCTGATAGCTACATGACCGACTTTGAAGATTCCAACAGCCCCAAGTGGGACAACCAGATTCAAGGCCAGGTGAACCTCTACAAGGCCATCCGCCGCGAGCTGACCCTCACCAACGAAAAGGGCAAGGAATACAAGCTGGGCGACAAGATCGCCACCCTGCAGATCCGTCCCCGTGGCTGGCACCTGGATGAAAAGCACGTGACCGTGGACGGTCAGCGCGTTTCCGGCGGCATCTTCGACTTCGCCCTGGTCTTCTTCCACAACGCCAAAGAGCAAATCGCTCGCGGCGCGGGCCCCTTCTACTACCTGCCCAAGATGGAAAGCCATCTGGAAGCCCGCCTGTGGAATGACATCTTCGTGATGGCTCAAGACCACATCGGCCTGCCCCAGGGCACCATCAAGGCCACCGTGCTGGTGGAAACCATCCTCGCCACCTTCGAGATGGAAGAAATCCTGTACGAACTGCGCAACCACTCCGCCGGCCTGAACGCCGGCCGCTGGGACTACATCTTCAGCTGCATCAAGAAGTTCAAGAAGAACAACAACTTCTGCCTGGCCCAGCGCGGCGCCATCACCATGGAAGTGCCCTTCATGCGCGCCTACGCCCTGGCCCTGGTCAAGGCTTGCCACAAGCGCGGCGCCCCCGCCATGGGCGGCATGAGCGCCCTGATCCCCATCAAGAGCGACCCCGTGGCCAATGAAAAGGCCCTGGCCGGCATCCGCCACGACAAGACCCGCGACGCCAACGACGGCTTCGACGGCGGCTGGGTGGCTCACCCGGGCCTGGTTTCCATCGCCCAGGAAGAGTTCCAGAAGGTGCTGGGCGACCGCCCCAACCAGTGGGAAAAGCAACGCGAAGAAAACTTCGGCCCCGCCGACTGGCTCAACTTCGTGCCCGAAGCCCCCATCACCGAAGCCGGCCTGCGCAACAACATCAACGTCGGCATCCACTACCTGG
>JAJTBM010000395.1 GCA_021286885.1 Rhodocyclales bacterium | reverse complement strand
GGGCGAACAGCAGGAGCTTGATGCCCGTCAGTTGAGCGGTGCTGGGCGTTGTGCGAAGCGAAAGCATGCAGGTTTCCTCGGGGCGAGTGTTCAGAAGTCAGAAGTAGCGGCGCAAGTCCATGCCGGTGTAGAGCCCGGCCACCTGGTCGGCGTAACCGTTGAACATCTGGGTGCGGCGTTTGGTGAGTTCGCCGATGCGCCGCTCGGTGGCCTGGCTCCAGCGGGGGTGATCCACCTCGGGATTCACGTTGGAGTAAAAGCCGTACTCGGTGGGCCCGGCCTTCATCCAGGCGGTGAGGGGCTGTTTTTCGACCAGACGAATCGTGACGATGGATTTGGAGCCCTTGAAACCGTATTTCCAGGGCACCACCAGGCGCACCGGGGCGCCATTCTGGACCGGCAGCACATCGCCGTACATGCCCACCGCCAGCAGGGTGAGGGGGTGTTGCGCTTCGTCCAGACGCAGGCCCTCGGTGTAGGGCCAGTCGAGCACGCCCCGGGTCATGGTGTTGCGGTCGTAGTGGGACACAAATTCCACATAGCGGGCGCTACCCTGGGGCTCCACCAGCTTAAGCAGGCTCGCCAGCGGAAAACCCACCCAGGGGATCACCATGGACCAGCCTTCCACGCAGCGCATCCGGTAGATGCGTTCTTCCAGCGGGGTGAGGCGGAGCAGGTCTTCCAGCGCAAAGCTGCGGGGTTTATTCACCAGCCCCTCCACTCGCAGGGTCCAGGGGGCGGGCTTGAGCCGGTGAGTGTTTTGGGCCGGGTCGGCCTTGTCGGTGCCGAGTTCGTAAAAGTTGTTATACGTGGTCGCCGCCCGCTGGCTGGTGGGGCTGTCCGAAGCGCTGTAGGGGCTGCGGGTGTAGGCGGGCAGGGCGGCTTCGGCTTGCTGGGGCAGCAGTCCGGCCAGGGCCAGGCTGCCGGCTCCGACCATGAAGCTGCGGCGCTGGTGGTAAATCTCGGCGGGGGTGATTTCCGAGGGCAGGATGTCGGCGGGGCGGCGGATCAGCATGATGGTTTCCGAAGGCGACGAAGGGGCAACTAAGGGGCAACTAAGGGTCAAAAATGGGGAGGTGTATGCTTGGTCGCGGACGTGGCGCAAAACTTACACGCTTGGCCTTCAAGACCCAGGATTGTGATACATGGTTCCACAGGGCGGGGCTGCCCCCGTCCAAAGGTGCGCCGGATGGGGCGATGCGCCTAGCGAGCGCCAAGCCGAGTCTGATAAACTCACCCCCGATTCAGAAGTCCTCTGCCTTGGGCTTTGCTGCTCCCCGATTCCTGCGGTGACTGATTCCCGCGTTGATTCCATGGGGATGCGTGCAGCAAGGCCCTTTCATGCCTTGAAAGTCATACCCGGTTTTCCATGCGTATTCTGCTGAGCAACGACGACGGTTATTTTGCCCCCGGCCTCCAGGCCCTCGCCAACGCCCTGAGCCCCTTGGGAAGCATCGAGGTGGTGGCGCCCGAGCGGGACCGCAGCGGTGCCAGCAACTCCCTGACCCTGGATCGGCCCCTGTCCCTACGTAAGGCCGCCAACGGCTTCCATTACGTGAACGGCACCCCCACCGACTGCGTCCATCTGGCCGTGACCGGCATGCTGGACGCGTTGCCCGACATGGTGGTGTCCGGCATCAACCACGGGGCCAACATGGGGGACGACACCATTTATTCCGGCACCGTCGCCGCCGCCACCGAAGGCTTCCTGCTGGGCGTGCCCGCCATGGCCTTCTCGCTGGTGTCCAAGACGGCCTCCGATTTTTCCACCGCTGCCCGCATCGCCCGTGAGTTGGTCGAGCGCTTCCAGCGGGAGCCCCTCACCCAGCCCACGCTGCTCAACGTGAATGTGCCGGATCTGCCCTACGAACAGATCAAGGGCATCCGCATCACCCGCCTCGGGCGGCGTCACAAGGCGGAGCCGGTCATCAAGGCGCTCAACCCGCGCAATGAGCCCATTTACTGGATCGGCCCGGCGGGTTCGGCCCAGGATGCAGGCGAGGGTACCGATTTTCATGCGGTGGCCAATGGTTATGTATCGGTCACGCCCCTCCAGATCGATCTGACCCACCGGGGCCAGCTGGATTCCGTCGAGGGCTGGCTCGCGAAATGAGTGAAAGTCTGCGTCTGGCCCTGCAATCCACCCTGCGTGTACGTTCCCGCATGGTCGATCGCCTGCGGGAGCAGGGCATCCGTGATGAGCAGGTGCTGGCAGCCCTGATGGCCGTGCCCCGCCATTTGTTTGTGGAAGAGGCCCTGGCCTCCCGGGCTTACGAAGACACCGCCCTGCCGCTGGGCCTGCAGCAGACCATCTCCCAGCCCTATGTGGTGGCGCGTATGATCGAATTGCTGCGTGCCGGGCGCGAAAATCTGGGCAAGACCCTGGAAGTGGGCACCGGCTGCGGCTATCAGGCCGCGGTGCTCGCCCAGGTGGCCACCGAAGTGTACTCGGTGGAGCGCCTGCGGGGCCTCATCGACCGGGCCCGCATCAACCTGCGCCATTTGCGTTTGCTGAATGTACGGCTGAAACACGCCGATGGTAGCGTGGGCCTCCAGGAGGCCGCGCCCTATGACACGATTATCGTTGCCGCTGCTGCGCCCCGGGTACCTCCGGCGCTGGTGGAGCAACTGGCCGAAGGGGGGCGCCTGGTTCTGCCGGTGGGCACCACCGAGCAGACCCTGGTGCTGATTGAGCGCACCCCCCGTGGCCCCCGAGAAACACGCCTCAGTCCGGTACGCTTTGTACCCTTGCTGTCTGGCACAGAATGACCATGCCCCAAAAGACCATGCAGTTTCCTGTTCGCTCCTGCACCCTTGCCCTGCTGCCGCTGTTGCTGGCGGCCTGCGTTGGCAACGCCCCCGCACCCGTGTCTGATCGTAGCCCGTCCGGGGCTGCGGCCACGGCTGGCAAGGTGGATGCAAACCCGCCTGTGACGCCTGCACCGGTGGTGGCTCGACCCGGTTACTACATCGTCAAGCCCGGTGACACTCTGATCCGGATTGGCCTGGAGCACGGCCAGAATTACCGGGACATCGCCGCCTGGAACAACCTCGAAAATCCCAACCTGATCGAGGTTGGGCAGGAACTGCGCGTGCGTCCGCCCGAAACCGTGGCGCCCGCCCGCCCTGCCAGCACC
>JAJTBM010000394.1 GCA_021286885.1 Rhodocyclales bacterium | reverse complement strand
TAATCCGCCACCAGCGCGTCCCGCGTCTTGGTCAGGCGGTTGAAAAGGGTCGACTTACCCACATTGGGGCGGCCAACCAAAACAAGCGTAGGTTTCACGCGAATACTGCTCCGTTATTGCACTGCCAGACCATACACGCTGCCGTTGCGGGTCTGGACGACATATTCGCCATTAACCCGCAGGGGATCGGCCAGCACCGGGCTGCCATCGGTCTTCTGGCGAGCCACGAAGGCGCCGTCGTCCCGGGACAGGAAATGCACGATCCCTTCCACATCAGCGACCACCAGGTAGTTGCCGAGCACCCGGGGCCGGGCCGGCGTGCGCCCCACCAGTTGCTCCTGCTTCCACAGGCTGGCGCCGGTCGAAAGGTCGAGGGCGTGTATGGCCCCTTTGTCATCGGCCACAAAGACCGCTTTATCATCCATGTCGAGGCCGGCCGCGCTGGAGATGTCCCGGGTCCACAGCACGCTGCCGTTGGCCGGATCAAAGCAGGCGAGGCGCCCCTGGTAAGCGACCGCGCAGGCTGCCTTGGGGCCCATCACCGGCAGGCTGGCGATATCCGCCACCCGCTCCAGTTCGGTGGTGCCCTTGGGCACAGCCACGGTGCCTTCCCACATCAGATTCCCGTTCTGGGGATTGAGGGCCACCAGCTTGCCGCCGGGAAAGCCCACAAACACCATTTTGTTGTCCACCACCACACCTGCGGCGCTACGCACCGCCAGGGGAGGCAGAACCCGCTGGTAAGTCCAGCGCTGCTTGCCGTCAGCCAGTTCGAGGCCAAACAGGCGCCCATCGCTGGCCCGCACCACCACCACACCATCCACAATGGCCGGCGCGGCCAGGACTTCCGCCCCGACCCGCACGCGCCAGCGCACCTTGCCGGTATCGGCGGCGAGGGCCACAACTTCACCCTTGGGGGTGGCGACCAGCACATTTTCGCCATCGGCCCCCACACCCCCGGACACCGCTGCGCCCACGTCGGTTTTCCAGACGCGGCTCCCCTTCTCGATGCGCATCACCTGATCATCGCCTGCGGCGAAGATCACATCCAGCACGGCCACCGGCTGGAGGGTGTAGGCCTCGCTGGCCCCCACCTTGACCCGCCAGGTGTCATTCAGCCGGATCTGGCTGGCCACCGGCTTGAGGGCCGGAAGCTTCTTGTCGCCCGAGGAAAAGGGATTCAGGCTGCTGCAGCCCTGCAGGGCCAGAGCCAGACCGAGGCCCAGCCAGACGGATTTGCGCATCAGGGTCTTCATCAGTTGGCACCACCCAGGGAGTCGAGTTTGGCCTGGGCCAGATCATGCAGGGCCTTGGCGTCCTGGCGGTCGGTCTTATCGGTCAGCTCCAGGGCCTGCTTGTAGGCGGCCTTGGCTTCTGCGGTCTTGCCCTGGGCCACCAGCACATCACCCTTCAGATCGGCAAAGCGGGCCTCCAGGCCTTCGCCCGGCTTGGCCAGCTGGACCAAGGCTTCGTCGTAGGCCTTGTCGTCCAGCAGCACGGCAGCCAGGCGCAGCTTGGCCAGATCCCGCAGGGCCGGATCGCTGGCCTTTTCAGCGGCCCAGGCCAGCTGGGTACGGGCGTTCTTGACGTCCAGGTCGGCATACACGGGGCCGGAATACTTGGAGATCAGCTCACCGGCCGCTTCCCGGGCCTGCTGGCCGTTGTGGGCCTGGGCGGCCTGCTGGACGCTGGTGTACAGGGCCGAGGCTTCGGCGGCCTGCTTGCGCTGGTTCCAGTGCCAGCCCTGATAGCCCGCAGCGATCAGCGCCACGGCCAGGGTGACGCCACTTACCAGATTGCCGTACTGCTCCCACCAGGCTTTGATCTGGGAAAGCTGTTCCTGCTCTTCAAGGTCATACGCTGCCATCTTCGTCTTCCACACCAAGGAGGCGTTCAGCCAGGGTTTCGGGGAGTACATCCATGGGAATGCGCACCTGCTCGCCACGGCTCAGCAGGGGCTTGAGGCTGACTTCGCCAGCGGCGGCTTCGTCGTCGCCGATCACCACCGCGTAGGGGGCGCCGGAGGCATCTGCCTTTTTCATCTGGGACTTGAAGCTGCCACCGCCGCAGTGGAGCACCACCGAGAAGCCCGCGCTGCGCAGGCCCTCAGCGGCCCGGAAGGCGGCGCGACGGGCTGCGTCGCCCGCATGCACCACGTACACGTCCGGCTCCTGGCGGCCCAGGGCGTTGCCGCTTTCAACCCACAGGCTCAGCAGACGCTCGACGCCCATCGCAAAACCGGCAGCCGGCGCGGGCTTGCCGCCCAGCTGGGCCACGAGGCCGTCGTAACGCCCACCGGCGCACACGGTACCCTGGGAGCCCAGGCGGGTGGTCACCCACTCGAACACGGTGCGGTTGTAGTAGTCGAGGCCACGCACCAGCCGGTGATTGATCCGGTAGGGAATGCCCGCATCCTTGAGGATGGTCTGGACCCCTTCGAAGTGGGCCAGGGACTCTTCGCCCAGGTAATCCATGAGCTTGGGGGCTGCTTCAACAATCGCCTGCAGATCCGGATTTTTGGTATCGAGGATGCGCAGGGGATTGGTGTAGAGGCGGCGCTTGCCGTCTTCGTCGAGCTTGTCCTGGTGGCCTTCGAGGTAGGCAATCAGGGCGGCCCGGTGGGTGGCGCGTTCTTCGGCGCTGCCCAGGGAGTTGATTTCAAGCTTGATGTCGTCCAGGCCCAGATCGTCCCACAGGCGGGCGCACATCAGGATCAGCTCGGCGTCGATGTCCGGCCCTTCGTAGCCCAGGGCTTCGATCCCCACCTGATGGAACTGGCGGTAGCGGCCTTTCTGGGGGCGCTCATGGCGGAACATGGGGCCGTGGTAGTAGAGGCGCTGGGGCTGGCTGAACAGCAGATTGTGCTGAATCGCGGCGCGCACGCAGGAGGCCGTGCCTTCCGGACGCAGGGTCAGGGCTTCGCCGTTCAGGGCATCGACGAAGGAATACATTTCCTTTTCGACGATGTCAGTCACTTCACCGATGGCCCGCTTGAACAGGGGGGTGGGCTCCACGATGGGCATCCGGATGGGCCGGTAGCCGTAGCTGTGCAGCCACTCCCGGATGATTTCTTCGAATTGTTCCCAGATTTCGGCCTCGTCGGGCAGGATGTCGTTCATCCCGCGCACGGCCTGGAGGGTCTTGCTCATGATTC
>JAJTBM010000393.1 GCA_021286885.1 Rhodocyclales bacterium | reverse complement strand
TGATCCAGGCGGCCCACCAGATAGCAGATGCCGCTGGGGCGGCTCAGTTCCGGGTCGGTGGCGGCGGGGTCGTCGGTGGGATCGATGGGGAGGTCTTCAGAGAGATTCATGGGGGCAGTCCCGATGGGGGTTGGTGCGCAGTATTTGACAGGTAACCTGATATAAGTTGTGCATCTTACCCCAGGTGCGGGCCCGCCGTCAGCGGGTCTGGGGGAGGCTTGCGCCCGGGCCCAGCCCCTCGGAAAAGTTGATTCACGGCAGCACTTGCAAAAAATTTTTTTTGGCTTAATATGCGGCTTATATCAGGTAGCCTGATATATAAAACTTAAGGAGACTGACAATGTCGAAGTACGAAGGGCGCTGGAGCTGCGTCAAGGTCGAGCTGGAAAACGGGATCGCCTGGGTCACCCTGAACCGTCCGGAAAAGCGGAACGCGATGAGCCCCACCCTCAACCGGGAAATGATCGATGTGCTGCAAACCCTGGAACTGGACGAAGAAGCCGGCGTACTGGTGCTGACCGGCGCAGGCGAATCCTGGACCGCCGGGATGGATCTGAAGGAATACTTCCGCGAAACCGACGGCAAGCCCGAAATCTTCCAGGAGCGCGCCCGCCGCGACGCCTGCGAATGGCAATGGAAGCTGCTGCGCATGTACAACAAGCCCACCATCGCCATGGTGAACGGCTGGTGCTTTGGTGGCGGCTTCTCTCCGCTGGTGGCGTGTGATCTGGCGATTGCTGCGGATGAGGCCACCTTCGGCCTGTCTGAAATCAACTGGGGCATTCCCCCGGGCAACCTGGTGAGCAAGGCCATGGCCGACACCGTGGGCCACCGGGAATCCCTCTACTACATCATGACCGGCGAGCCCTTCAGCGGCCAGAAAGCCGCCCAGATGGGGCTGGTGAACAAGAGCGTGCCCCTGGCCCAGCTGCGCGAGGAAACCCGTGCCCTGGCTGGCAAGCTGCTTGAAAAGAACCCGGTGGTGCTGCGCTACGCCAAAAATGGCTTCAAGCGCTGCCGCGAACTGGATTGGGAACAAAACGAGGATTACCTCTACGCCAAGCTCGACCAGTGCATCGGGCGCGATCCCGAGCAGGGCCGCAAAGAGGGTATGAAGCAGTTCCTCGACGACAAGACCCTCAAGCCCGGTCTGCAAACCTACAAGCGCGGCTGAAGCCGCCCGCCACCCAAGGAGGAGACATGAACACGGTAGAACTTCTGATCGGCGGCCAGAGCCGTCCGGCAAGCACCGAAGCCCGCTTTGAGCGGCGTAACCCGGTGAGCGGCGAGGTGGTCACCCGCGCCGCCGCTGCCTCGCTGCAGGATGCGGATGACGCGGTGGCCGCTGCGGCTGCGGCCTTCCCGGCCTGGGCCGCCCTGGCCCCGGGCAAGCGCCGGGCCCTGCTGCTGAAGGCGGCAGACATCATGGATCGGCGCGCCCCCGAGTTTGTCGCCGCCGGGGTGGCGGAAGCGGGCTCCATGCCCATCTGGTACGGCTTTAACGCCATGCTGGGGGCCAATATGCTGCGCGAAGCCGCCGGCCTGGTGACCCAGATCAGCGGCGAGGTGATCCCCTCCGACGTGGAGGGCTGCCTGGCCATGGCGGTGCGCCAGCCGGTGGGTGTGGTGCTCGGCATCGCCCCGTGGAACGCACCTGTGATCCTCGGTACCCGGGCGGTACCGCTGGCCTGCGGCAACACGGTGGTGCTCAAGTCCTCCGAACTCACCCCCGCGCTTCATCGCCTGATCGGGGACGTGTTTCAGGAGGCTGGTTTCCCGCCCGGGGTGGTGAATGTGATCAGCAATGATCCGGCGGATGCCCCGGCCATGGTTGAACGCCTAGTGGCCCATCCGGCAGTCAAGCGGGTCAACTTTACCGGCTCCACCCATGTGGGCCGGATCATCGGCCAGCTGGCCGCCCGCCACCTCAAGCCGGCGGTGCTGGAGCTCGGTGGCAAGAACCCCCTAGTGGTGCTGGACGATGCGGATCTGGACGAGGCGGTGAATGCGGCGGCCTTTGGTGGCTACTTCAACCAGGGCCAGATCTGCATGTCCACCGACCGCATCATCGTGGCGCGTAGCGTGGCCGATGCCTTTGTGGCCAAGCTGGCTGTCCGGCTCCAGGGCCTGCGCGCCGGGGCGCCGGGCAGCGAAGGCTGCGTGCTGGGCGCCATGGTGAGCCCCGAGGCCGCCGCCCGGGTCGCCCAACTGGTGACCGATGCGGTAGCCAAGGGCGCCCGCCTGCCCACCGGCCCGGTGCAGCTGGATGGGGCGGTGCTCCAGCCGGTGCTGGTGGATGGACTCACCCCGGACATGGCCCTCTACCAGGAGGAAGCCTTCGGGCCGGTGGTCACCATCCTGCGGGCCGACGATGACGAGGCCGCCATTGCGCTGGCCAACGACAGCGCCTACGGGCTTTCGGCGGCGGTGTTCTCGGCCAATGTAGGACGCGCCCTGGGCGTGGCCCGGCGCATCGAGTCGGGGATCTGCCACATCAATTCCTCCACCGTCCACGACGAGGCCCAGATGCCTTTCGGGGGGGCGAAGGATTCCGGCTATGGCCGGTTTGGCGGCAAGGCCGGGGTGGCGGAATTTACCAACCTGCGCTGGATCACGATCCAGACGGGCCCCCGCCACTATCCGATCTGAACCCTGCTGAGGGCGGGCCGCCCGTGCCCGCTCCCACCTCCGTCTGACATCGGCGGCCCTGAGCCGCCCCGGGCTTGTGAGCTTCATCACCTGGCTGCTGCGGCCTTGACCGCCAGCGGGGGTGAGGGCTGCCCGCGCACTTTTGGGGATACCCATGGACAGCTACAGCGCACCCTTGCGCGACATGCGCTTCCTGCTCGAAGCGCTCGCCGACATCGGCGCCATTGCCCGCCTGCCCGGCTGCTCGGATGCAGAGCCGGAGCTGGTTTTCAGCATCCTCGAAGAAGCCGCCAAGTTTGCGGCCGGGGTGCTCGCCCCCCTCAACCGGGTGGGGGATCGCCAGGGCTGCCACCTGGAAGGGGGGCAGGTCTGCGTGCCCGAAGGCTGGAAGGACGCCTGGGACCAGTTCGTCCGGGCCGGCTGGCTGGGCTTGTCTCTGCCGGTGGAGTACGGCGGCCAGGGCCTGCCCAAGGATTTGTGGGCGCCCGTGTGGGAAATGTGGTTTGCCTC
>JAJTBM010000392.1 GCA_021286885.1 Rhodocyclales bacterium | reverse complement strand
ATCCGCAAGGCCAACATCAACGTCCTCGATATCCCGATGGTGCCCCTCACGGGCCAGTATCTGGAATACGTGGAGGCGATGCGCGAACGCAACCTGGAGCTGGCGGCCGATTATCTGTTGATGGCGGCCACCCTGCTGGAGATCAAATCCCGCATGTTGCTGCCCCGACCCCCCCGGGAAACCGAGGAGGAAGAGGCCGACCCCCGGGCCGAGCTGGTGCGCCGTCTGCTTGAGTACGAGCAGATCAAGCGTGCGGCCCGCCGGCTGGATGAACAGCCCCGGGTGGAGCGGGATTTTGAATGGGTGGGGGTGCTCGTCACCGAAAAGATCGTCGAGCGCCTGCCCAGCGTGAGTCTCCATGATCTTCAGGTGGCCTGGCTCAAGATTGCCCGCCAGAGCCGTTTACGCCAGAACCACACCATCCAGCGCGAACAACTCTCGGTGCGCGAGCACATGAGCATGATCCTGCGTCGGCTGACGGACGACGCCTTCGTGGTGTTTGAATCCCTGTTTGATCCCGGTGCCGGCGTGCCCAGCCTGGTGGTGAGTTTTCTGGCGGTGCTGGAGCTGGTCAAGGAGCGGCTGGTGATCGTTACCCAGAACGAGGCCTTTGCGCCGATTTATGTAAAGCGGAACACGGGTGCAGCCGGAAACGAATGAACATTACAAGCGGGTGCTGGAAGCAGCCCTGCTGGCCGCCCAGGCGCCCGTGCCGGTCCATGACCTGCGCCGCCTGTTCGACGCCGACCCGGGCCCGGATCTGGTGCGCCGGCTCCTCCAGGAGCTGGTGGCCGACTGGCAGGGTAGGGGTGTCGAACTGGTGCAGGTGGCGGGGGGGTGGCGCTTTCGCACCCTGCCCGAGTACCAGGTCTATCTGGATCGGCTCAAACCTGAGCGGACGCCCCGTTATTCCCGGGCGGTGCTCGAAACCCTGGCGATCATCGCCTATCGCCAGCCGGTGACCCGGGGCGATATTGAAGACATCCGTGGCGTGGTGGTTTCCACCGGCGTGCTGAAAACCCTCGAATCCCGAGGGTGGGTGGACGTGGTGGGCTACCGGGAAACCCCGGGCCGCCCCGGCCTCTATGCCACGACCCGCAAATTCCTGGAGGATCTGGGGCTGCGCAGCCTCACCGAATTGCCTCCGCTGACTGAAATCGAAAGGATCATGGATCTTGTCGACCTTCCAAAAACCGAAGAAGACGCCGTTCCGGCCCAAGACGGGCAGGCCCGTTGAGGCCACCTCTGCCCCTGTCGCCCGTGCCGGTGGCCGGGGGCGTGGCCGTGAAGAGTTCAACGCCAAAGCCCCTGAGTCGGAAGGCTTCCGCCGGGGCCGCCCTGAGGGGCGGGCTTATCCCGAAGGTCGTGGCCGTCCTGAAGGTCGGGATCGCCCCGAAGGGCGGAGTCGTCCCGAAGGCCGGGGGCGCGAACGTTCGCCCTACGCCGCCGACGACATGGACATCTCGCGCCGCGATGCCCAGCGGCTGATGCGCGAAAAGCGCCACAGCCCCGCTGCGGCCCCCGCACCGGAAGGCAATGCGCCGGACGCCGAAACCAGCACCCTGCCGCGCAGCCCCGCCCGTCCTGCCACCGCCCGCCTGCCCGGCGCCCGGCGCGGCGAGGGGCGTGCCACCGCCAGCCGTCGCCACGACGAGAATGCCGTGGAGCCCCAGCGCCTGCACAAGCTGCTGGCCGCCATTGGCGTGGGTTCCCGGCGCGAGATCGAAGAGTGGATCTTCGAAGGCCGCATCACCGTGAACAACGAAGTGGCCGAAGTGGGCCAGAAGGTGCTGCCGGGGGATCGGGTGCGCATCAACGGTCACGTGGTGTCCCTGCGGTTTGCGCCCAAGCTGCCCCGCGTGCTGCTCTATCACAAGCCCGAAGGCGAAATCGTTTCCCGCCACGATCCGGATGGTCGTCCCACCGTGTTCGACCGCCTGCCCATGCTGCGCAAGGGGCGCTGGATTGCGGTGGGCCGGCTCGACTTCAACACCTCCGGCCTGTTGCTGTTCGTCAACGACGGCACCCTGGCCAACCGGCTGATGCACCCCCGCTACGAGCTGGATCGGGAATACGCCGTGCGCCTCCTGGGCGAGCTGACCGACGAGCAGCGTTCCGCCCTGCTGGCCGGCATCGAGCTGGACGACGGCCCGGCCCATTTCAACACCCTGCAGGATGTGGGTGGAGAAGGGGCCAACCACTGGTATCGGGTGACCCTGTCGGAAGGGCGTAACCGGGAAGTGCGCCGGATGTTTGAAGCCCTGGGTCTCACCGTCAGCCGCCTGATGCGGGTGCGTTACGGCCCGGTGCAGCTGCCCTCCCGCCTCAAGCGTGGGATGTGGGAAGACATGGCGGTGGAGGACGTATGCGCCCTGGCCGGTCTGCCGCGTCCCACCAACATCGAGGAACGGGGCCGCCGCCCCGCCCGCCCGCGTCGCTGAGCGGGTTGCCAGACGTCGCGCACGGCAGCATCCCTGGATGGTGCTGTGCGCAAAAAGGGCCGGAAAGTGTGCTTTTTCCGGCTCTTGGCGTTTGCGTGGAAGTCTGTTAAGTGGTAATATCGTAAGGGTTTACAGGATCGTGGCTTGGTGTTTTTGGTGTGTGCATGTGCCCACCTTGATGCCGGCAGGTCCTGACATCCAGTCGAATTCAACAAGGATGGGCGTTATGCCCATTTTTTATTTGTGGGCCAGGAAATGGAGTTGTTGAAACTCATCGAGCAGACCGCAGAAGGCCTAGGCTACGAACTCGTCGACTTCGAGACCTCGCCCCGTGGCCGTCTGATGCGGGTGTTCATTGATTCCCCGAACGGGATCACCGTAGATGATTGCGCCACCGTCAGCAACCAGCTGACCCGGGTGTTCGAAGTGGAAAACGTCGATTACGACCGCCTGGAAGTTTCTTCCCCGGGTCTTGATCGCGCGCTGAAAAAGCCCGCCGACTTCGAACGCTTTGCCGGCCAGGACGTGCAGGTGCGCCTGCGCATGGCCATCAACAACCAGCGTAACTACGCTGGCGTGCTGAATGGCCTGAAAGACGGCATGGTGCAGCTGGAAACCGAAAAGGGGCCCGTTGAGGTTCCGTTTGAAGAAATCGAAAAGGCCCGCCTGGTGCCCAGGTTTTGAGGAATTTGGAGGTTAGCAGGTATGAGCCGTGAAATTTT
>JAJTBM010000391.1 GCA_021286885.1 Rhodocyclales bacterium | reverse complement strand
CCAGCTCGTTTCTCACGCCCACATAGGCATTGCGCGAGAACAGCACGTCGGTGTTGGACAGTTTGCCCGAGGAGGGCAGAAAGCCCACCTGCAGGTTGTAGAAGCCGGTGAGGCCGTTGCCCCAATCTTTTTCGCCACGCAGGCCCACGCTGGAGACGCCCAGGATGCTATCCACCGCGCCGGAGGTGTTGGCGTTGGCGTTTTTGCCGGTGTTGTTGGTGCTGGCATAGCCGGTATCCACCAGGCCGTAGAGGTTAACGCTGGGCAGCAGGGCAATGTCGGCGTGGGCGGCGAGGCTGCTACAGGCCAGCAGGGCGACGAGCAGGGGCTTGAGGGCGGAGGGCAGGGCGGTGCGCTTCATGAGAATCATCCTTTGAAGTGTGTGAAAGATGCAGAAAACGGGCGTGCCAGCCCCCTGCCGCCGGGCCGGAGCCAGGCAGCATGGGGAGGAGGCGTTTTAGGGGCTTGGGGTTGGTTAGGGCTAGGTGAGGGCTAGGTGAGGGCTGAGCTGCGGGCCGGGGCGCTCAGGCGGTGGCGCGGCGCAGTTGCGGGGCCATGCGCAGGGTGTAGAACACGCCGCCCAGGGCGCAGCCGATGAACCAGTTGAAATCGGCCACGCTCTTGATGCCCGAGAGGGTGATGACGATGCCGATGATTACGGCGGGGATCAGGGCCTGGACGGCCTTCTCATTCACCCCGTTGGTGTACCAGTAGGCACCTTCGGGGCTTTCGGTGTAGAGGTCGTCCACCCGGATCTCGCCCTTGCGCACCAGATAAAAATCCACCAGCAGGATGCCGAACAGGGGGCCGATGAAGGCGGCCAGCATGTCGAGGGTGTAGTGGATCACTTCGGGCGAATTGAACAGGTTCCAGGGGGTGATGAAGATGGAGCCCACCGCTGCGATGAAGCCGCCCGCCCGGAAGCTGATGTGGCGCGGGGCCACGTTGGAGAAGTCGAAGGCCGGGGAGACGAAGTTGGCCACGATGTTGATGCCGATGGTGGCGGTCACGAAGGTGAAGGCACCGATCAGGGCGGCCATGGTGTTGTCGATCTTGCTGACGGTCTCGATGGGGTCGGTGATCATGTGGCCGAACACCGGAATGGTGCCGGAGGTAATCACCACGGTCACCAGCGAGAAGGCCAGGAAGTTCACCGGCAGGCCCCAGAAGTTGCCACGCTTCACCTCGTCCATGCTCTTGCCGTAGCGGGAGAAGTCGCCAAAGTTGAGCATGGGGCCGGAGAAGTAAGACACCACCAGCGCAATGGCGGTGATCATCATGCCCACCGACTCCAGGCCGGTGTATTTCACTTCGCCCAGGTTGAGGGAAATGTTGTCGATGCCAGCCCGGGCCACGATCCAGCCGGCCAGGGCGAACATCACCACATACACCGCCGGGCCCGCCCAGTCGATGAAGCGCTTGATGGACTCCATCCCGTGCCAGAACACCACGGCCTGGAGCACCCACATGGTCATGAAGCCCAGCCAGCCCAGGTGCGAAAGCCCCAGAAACTGGCTGTGGGCCAGGCTTTCCAGGCCCGGAAAGAAGCGCAGCAGCACGATGTTGAGGGCCGAGGAGGCAAGGAAGGTCTGGATGCCGTACCAGGCCACGGCGATCAGCCCCCGGATGATGGCCGGGATGTTGGCGCCCCAGATCCCGAAGGAGAGCCGACAGGCCACCGGATAGGGAATCCCCGCCTGTTGGCTGGGGCGGGCCACCAGATTGCACAGCCCGTTAACGATCAGGATGCCGATCAGCAGCGAAATCAGCACCTGCCAGCTGCTCAGGCCCAGGGCAAACAGGCTGCCCGCAAAGACGTAGCCGCCGACGCTGTGCACGTCGGACATCCAGAAGGCAAAGATGTTGTACCAGTTCCAGTTTTTCTCTTTGAGCGGGCCGAGATCCTCGTTATAGAGGCGGTCGCTGTAGCCGGGCGGTGTGTGGTCGCGCATGGGTCATCCCTTTCAAGGCTGGGTGCATGGGGTTTGTGGTCGCCTGCTTGATTTGTATACAATCTGGCGGTGTTTTGCATCCACTTTTTAGCAACGTGTGTGCCAGCCCGGGCCTTTTGCTCTGGCGCAAAGCCCTGCAAAAAGGAGATACACTTAGATAACAACAGGATGAACACGAAAATTTCATATTTCGAATACATCTTCGCCTAAGTTTTGTATACAATTTATGGTGTTTTGTGTCACCAATGTGGTGCAGGATCTGGATCAATATGGATCATTCTGGTGCATCCCGCACCAAAAAGACCCACCCCAGGCCGCCCCCGCCCTGACCCGCCGCCCAGCCCATCGAGTCCCACGCCATGAACAAGAACGCCTCCGCCGTCCCCCCGGAAAAAGACGAAGTCATCTACGCCCACCTGCACGCCGCCATTTGCGATTCCAAGCTGCTGCCCGGTACCCGGCTGCCGGAAGACACCCTTTCGGCCAGCTTCGGGGTGAGTCGCACGGTGGTGCGCAAGGTGCTCCAGCGCCTGGCCTGCGAAGGGCTGGTGGCCATGCGCCCCAACCGGGGCGCCCAGGTGGCCGAGCCCTCGGTGAACGAGGCCCGGGACATCTTCGCCACCCGGCGCATCCTCGAATGCGGCGCGCTCGCCGAAATGCAGAACCCCATCCCGGCCGCCAAGCTGGAGTCCCTGCGCGCCCTGGTCGAGGCCGAAGACGCCGCCCAGATGAGCGGCAACCGGGTGGATGCGATCCGCCTCTCGGGCGAATTCCACATCGAACTGGCAGCCCTCACCGGCAATCTGGTGCTCACCGAGATGGTGGCCAAGCTGGTGGCGCGCAGCTCCCTCATCATCGCCACCTACGGCTCCCCCATCGCGGTGGTGTGCCGCCACTCGGAGCATGAGCAGATCATCGACCTGCTGGCCCGCAGCGATGCCGCCGGCGCAGCGGCCTGGATGCAGGAACACCTGCTCACCATCGAGCGCGGCCTGCGCTGGGAACACCCGGCCAGCGACCTCCAGGAAGTCCTGCGCGGGGTGATGGCCAATGCCCGTGGCGGAAAGGCCGACTGAAACCATGCGCCTCCACCTCATCAACCCCAATTCATCCGCCTCCATGACCACCACCATCGCCCGCGCTGCCCAGCGGGTGGCAGCCCCGGGCACCGAGATCATCGGCTGCACCCCGGCAGATGGCCCGGCCTCCATCGAAAGCCATTTTGATGCCGCGGTGGCCGCCGTGGGCGTGTGCGAAG
>JAJTBM010000390.1 GCA_021286885.1 Rhodocyclales bacterium | reverse complement strand
TGGGAGTTTGTTGTTAGAAAACTGGTTTGTATCGCAACGTGCGTATACGCTAGATGGTTTTGCTGTTCCAGTTGTGGCGAAGAGTGATTTTGATGTTGTAAATTTAAAGTATGCACTTCCTCTAGTTTCAAATAAAGCAGTTCTGTCGGTGGCTGTGAATAACCTACTTGATCGTCAATTTGTTTTTCAGGATACTAGCCTCTCTGGGCAGCCCAGAGTTCCGCTGTTTTATCCTCATCGGACGGTTATGTTTCAAACAAGTGTCCGGTTTTGACGTCTGTCGTGGGAGTGTGTATGAAGTCTTTCGTAAGGTTGGCTACGATCATTGTGGTGGGTTTGGTTTTGTGTGGGAGTGCTGCTGCAGCAAGTTGCCCAGCTAAACCATATCCGAACGGAACTTGTACCGGATGTGTTGTTAGTTCAGGGGGTACTGTTGTCTTTACTCCTTTAGGGTGTACTCCGCCCAAGTAGAGAAAATTTGATTTAGATGGTTTCGAAAAATCTATAATCAAAAAATTGATTTGGCCTGTTTGTTTTTGGGTTTGAAGTTTTTTGAGGCGCCATTCAAAAAGGCCTCTCTCTTTTTATTCAAAGAGAGAGGCCTTGTTTTTGAAATTGACGCTAGTGTGGTTTTAGATCTTTTTGCAGCTTCCCTGGATCCGCTTCAACTCAGGGACGCATGATCCGCAATTGGTGCCGCATTTGGTGCGGGCCTGGAGGAGTTCCAGGCTTTCGCCGGACTGGAAGGCGGCGCGGATGGTGTCTTCTGCGATGTCGAAGCAGTTGCAGATCACCTTGCCCCGGGCGCTCTGGCCGGCGGGGGGCTGGGTGAGGGGGGCGAGCAGCCAGGGGCGCACGGCGGCGGCGGAGTGGCCTTGCACCATCATGTCAGTGAGCCATTCGGCGGCGCGGGTTTCGCCCGCCAGACGCACGGCGCTGAGGGAATCCCCTTCGACCAGGGCGCGCTTGGCCACGCTGCGCCGGCTGTCCTGGTAAGAGAGCACCCGGGTCGGGTCGTCCAGGGCCAGCTCGCGGTCCAGCGCTTCGAGCACTTCGGCGGGCATTTCGTTGGCCTGGGCCTTGAGCACCACTACCGGATTGTTGCGCCCCGCCAGGGTGAGGCTGGCGTATTCAAACTGGGGCAGCCACTGGCGCAGGCGCTGCATCAGGGCCTGGGGGTTGGGGTGCAGATTGCCGTCGGCATCGGTTTCGCTGCGGCGCAGGGCCACCAGGGATTGGCTGGCCTTGAACTTTTCAACCTGCACGGCGGCGTGCTTGAGCTCGGGCTGCTTGGAGTAAGGATCAAACGCGGCGGGCAGCAGGGTGTTCACCCCTTCGCCGCCCATGGTGTTGCCGCCCCAGTGCATGGGCACAAAGCATTGGCCCGGGCGCACGGTGCCGGATTCGAGCACCTTGAGAACCACGCTGCCGCGCTTGCTCTTGACCCGCACCAGGTCGCCATCAGCCAGCTGGCGCCGCTCCATGTCGGCCTTGTGCATGTGGAGCAGGGGTTCGGATTCGTGGCTGTAGAGGCGCGCCACCTGCCCGGTGCGGCTCATCCCGTGCCACTGGTCGCGCAGCCGGCCCGTGTTGAGGTGGAGCGGGTAGCGGGCGTTCGGGGATTCGGCGGTGATTTTGTATTCGGTGGCCACAAAGCGGGCCTTGCCGCTCGGGGTGGGGTACACCCCGTCTTCGTAGAGTCGCACCCGGCCCTGGGCGGCGCCGGTGGGGAAGGGCCATTGCTGGGGGCCGTCGTATTCGAGCAGGGCGTAGCTCAGGCCGGTGATGTCCAGATCCCGGCCCCGGGTGGATTCCCGGTGCTCGTTCCAGACCTCTTCGGGCGTGGTGTAGGCAAACATGCGCTCGGCCAGCTCGGCCTTGCCCAGGCGGGCGCCCAGGCGGCGGGCGAAGTCTGCGGCAATCGCCCAGTCGTTGCGCGCTTCGCCGGGGGCGGCCACGGCGGGGCGCACCCGGCTGATGGTGCGGTCGGAGTTGGTGACGCTGCCTTCCTTTTCGCCCCAGGTGGTGGCGGGCAGCAGCAGGTCGGCATACACGCAGGTTTCGGTGTGGGCAAAGGCTTCCTGCACGATCACGAATTCGGCCTGGCGCAGGGCTTCGTGGATCAGGGGCTGATCGGGCATGGATTGGGCCGGGTTGGTGCAGGCGATCCAGACCGCCTTGACCTCGCCCGACTTGAGGGCCTGGAAGAGTTCCACCGCGCTCTTGCCCGGTTTGTCGGGCACCGCATCCACGCCCCACAGGGCGGCCACTTCGGCCCGGTGGGCGGGGTTGGCCATGTCCCGGTGGGCCGAGAGCAGATTGGAGAGGCCGCCCACCTCGCGCCCGCCCATGGCATTGGGCTGGCCGGTGAGCGAGAAGGGGCCCGCCCCCGGGCGCCCGATCTGGCCGGTGGCCAGGTGCAGGTTGATGAGGGCCGAATTGTTGTGGGTGCCAAAGCTGTACTGGTTGAGCCCCTGGCAATACAGCGAGAGGGTGGCCGGGGCGGTGGCAAACAGCCGGGCGGCTTCTTCGATGTCGGCCTTGTTGAGCCCGCAGATGGAGGCGGCCATGGCCGGGGAGTATTCCCGCACCAGGCGCTTGAGCGCATCAAAGCCTTCGGTGTGGGCCTCGATGTAATCCCGGTTAACCCAGCCTTCCCACAACATCACGTGCAGCATCGCGTTATACAGGGCGATGTCGGTGCCCGGCAGCAGGGCCAGATGCAGGTCGGCGGCTTCGGCGGTGTCGGTGCGCCGGGGGTCGATCACCACCAGCTTTTGTTCGGGTTTGGCCTTGCGGGCGTCTTCGATGCGGCGGAAGGCAATCGGGTGGGCAAAGGCGGCGTTGCTGCCGCTGATGAAGATGCTGTCGGCGTGCTGGAAATCGGTGTAGCTGCACGGCGGCGCATCGCTGCCCAGGCTGAGCTTGTAGCCGGCCACCGCGCTCGACATGCACAGGCGGGAGTTGGTGTCGAGGTTGTTGGTGCCGATCAGGCCCTTCACCAGCTTGTTGAAGACGTAGTAATCCTCGGTCAGCAGCTGGCCGGCGCCATACACGGCCACGGCGTCGGGGCCGTGTTCGGTGATGATCTGGGCAAAGCGTTGGGCAGCGGTGTCGAGGGCCTCATCCCAGCTCACCCGGGCACGGGGCGCATCCCGGTGGGGGCGCAGTTCCGGGTAGAGGGCGCGGTTGGCCAGGGTGTCGGGGGCGG
>JAJTBM010000389.1 GCA_021286885.1 Rhodocyclales bacterium | reverse complement strand
GGGTTTGCATGTCGAACACCGAAATGCTGCCCCGCACCGTCCGGTTGGATACAAATACATGGCGCCCATCGCCCCGGGGCTGGAAGTTGTGGGTGGCCTTGTCGGTATAGACCCGCTTCACGATCTGGCGGGTGCGCCAGTCGATGACCTCGATGTTGTTGTCGCCCATGGCGGCCACCAGCAGGTATTTGTCGTCCGGGGTCATGTGGATGCCGGCCGGAGTCTTGCCAATGGGGATCTTCCAGGCGGCCTTCTGGGTCTTCAGGTCAATGCACAGGAGCTCGTCGGAATCCTGCAGGGTGATGAAGGCAAATTGGCTAGCCTTGTCGAAGGCCATGTGGGAGGGCGTTTTTTCAGCCGGAACCCGGGCCACCAGCTTGAAGTCGGCGGCGTTGTACAGGTCCACCCGATCCAGGCGCAGGGAGTTGGAGACAAACCACTTGCGGTCGGGGGAGAAGCCCAGTTGGTATGGGTCGGAAATGTCCTTGACGCGCTTTTGTTCCTTGCCGGTTTTCGGGTCGAAGAACACCAGCTCGTTGGATACAGCGCAGGCTACGATCACCGAACCATCGTCCGGGGTGGACATGATGTGGTGCGGCTCCTTGCAGGCGGGGGCTCTGCCGGTTTCCTTGTAGGTTTGGGTATCCACGAAGCTGACGTTTTCGTCAGCCGAGTTGAGCACAATGGCGGTTTCGGCCTGGGCAAAAACCGGAAGGGCGGCCAGCAGCAGGCCAAGCAGACGGGAGGAATTCATCGGGAGGACGCAGAAGAGGCCGGTAAAAGCACTAAACGGTGCAGTCTGCCGGGCGGCTGACCCGGCTCGCTGATCTAGGTCAAAGGGGGTGTAGATGCTTCCGGGCGGGCCAGGATGCGCAGGTCGCGCCCCACCAGGCGTACGTCATGAAAACGCAGCGGGCGCTTGTCGGTCAGGGCGGTGAGGGCGGGCAGGTTGAACAGTCCCCGGGCTGCGTCACCCACCAGGGCCGGGGCCAGGTAGAGGATCAGTTCATCCACGCAGCCTTCCCGCAGCAGGGAGCCGTTAAGCTTGAAGCCACTTTCGGCCATGACTTCGTTAATCCCGCGCTGGCCCAGGGCGTCCATCAAAGCGGGCAAATCCACTTTGCCGCCGCTGTTGGGCAGGATCAGCACCTGGGCGCCCCGGTCTTCCAGGGCGGCGATGCGGGCCGAGTCATCGACTGCGCCGGCAATCAGCACCGGGTTGCCATCGAACAAACGGGCATCCAGGGGCGTTTCGAGGCGTGCATCCACAACGATGCGCAGGGGCTGGCGCTCGGTGGGCACGGCGCGCACATTGAGCTGGGGGTTGTCGTCCCGCACCGTGCCGATGCCGGTCAGCACCGCGCAGGAGCGGGCGCGCCAGCGGTGGGCATCGCGCCGGGCATCGTCGCCGGTGATCCACTGGGATACGCCGTTTTCGAGGGCAGTTTTGCCGTCCAGCGTTGCGGCTGCCTTGAGGCGCAGCCAGGGGCGACCCCGGGTCATGCGGGAAACAAAGCCGATGTTGAGTTCGGCGGCCTCAGCTGCCTGGACGCCGGACAGCACCTGGATGCCCGCATCCTGCAGACGCCGCAGGCCCCGGCCTGCGACCAGGGGGTTCGGGTCTTCCATGGCGGCCACCACTCGGGCCACGCCGGCCCGGATCAGCGCATCCGCGCAAGGGGGCGTGCGGCCATGGTGGGAGCAGGGCTCCAGGGTGACGTAAGCGGTGGCGCCCCGGGCCCCTTCGCCCGCCATGGCGAGGGCGTGGACTTCAGCGTGGCCTTCGCCGGCGCGCCGATGGAAACCTTCACCCACCATCTGGCCGTTGCGCACGATGACGCAGCCGACGCGAGGGTTGGGCGTGGTGGTGAACAGCCCTTGGGCCGCCAATTCCAGGGCGCGGGCCATCCAGCGGTAATCGTCGGCGCTGGCAGTCATGGTGGGGAGGCGCGGAGCAGAATGGAAAATGCAGGGGAGGGCGGTGCGTGTCAGCCGGCACTGCGCGGGGGGCGACCCCGGGGGCGGGCGCTGACTTCGCGGATCACCGCAGAGAATTCGTTGACGTCTTCAAAGGCGCGATACACCGATGCAAAGCGGATGTAGGCCACCTTGTCGAGCTTCTTGAGCTCGCGCATCACCAGCTCGCCGATCTGTTCGGACGGGATTTCCCGTTCGCCCGAAGCCAGCAACTTGGCTTCGATCCGGTCGACGGCGGCTTCGATGCCCTCGGCAGGCACCGGGCGCTTGCGTAGCGCAAGGCTGATGCTGCCGAGGAGTTTGTCGTGGCTGAAATCGACCCGGTTGCCGTTGCGTTTCACCACCTGGGGCATCTTGAGATCGATGCGTTCGTAGGTGGTGAAGCGCTTGTCGCACGAGAGGCAGCGACGGCGCCGGCGCACGATGTCACCGTCCTCGTTTTCACGGGTGTCGGTGACCTGGGTGTTTTCGGCGCTGCAGAAGGGACAACGCATGGGTCGATCAGGCAGCCAGCGGGTGCATCAGGCTCAGGCGCCGTACACCGGGAAGCGACCGCACAGCTCGGCCACTTGCTCGCGCACCTTGGCCAGGTTGGCTTCGTCTTCCGGGTTGTCGAGCACGTCGGCCACCAGGTGGGCGATGCGTTCGGCTTCGATCTCGGTGAAACCACGGGTGGTCATGGCGGGGGAGCCGATCCGGATGCCGGAAGTCACGAAGGGCTTCTCGGGATCGTTGGGGATGCCGTTTTTGTTGACGGTGATGTGGGCCTTGCCCAGAGCGGCTTCGGCAGCCTTGCCGGTGATCTTCTTGGCGCGCAGGTCGATCAGGAAGACGTGGGACTCGGTGCGTCCGGAGACGATGCGCAGACCACGCTCTTCACCCAGCACACGGGCCATCACGCGGGCGTTGGCGAGCACTTGTTCTTGGTAGTTCTTGAACTCGGGGCTGGCTGCTTCCTTGAAGGCGACGGCCTTGGCGGCGATCACGTGCATCAGGGGGCCGCCTTGCAGGCCCGGGAAGATGGCGGAGTTGATGGCCTTTTCGTGCTCGGCCTTCATCAGGATGATGCCGCCACGGGGGCCACGCAGGGTCTTGTGGGTGGTGGAGGTGACCACATCGGCGTGGGGCACCGGGTTCGGGTAGAAACCGGCGGCGATCAGGCCGGCGTAGTGGGCCATGTCCACCCAGAAGATGGCGCCGACTTCCTTGGCGATCTTGGCGAAGCGTTCGAAGTCGATGCGCAGG
>JAJTBM010000388.1 GCA_021286885.1 Rhodocyclales bacterium | reverse complement strand
CGCCGCTGCCTGCATCTGATCGCCCTGAGCCTGGGCCTGCACCTGGGCGGTAACGCCCTGGCTGCCGCAACGCTGGATGACCTGCTCACCGCCACCAAGTTGGGCGATGCCGCCGCCGTCACCCAGTGGGTGCAAAAGGGCATGGACGTGAACGCCACCGACGCCCACGGCAACACCTTGCTCATCCTTGCCGCCCGGGAAGACCAACCCGCCGTGGTCGAAGCCCTGATCCGCCAGGGCGCCCGGCTGGATGCCCGCAACCCAGCCGGCGACACCGCGCTGATGCTGGCCAGCCTCAAGGTGGATCTGCTGCTCGCAGCCGGCGCCAGCTTTGAGCACGCCGGCTGGAACCCGCTTCTTTATGCCGCGTTCGAAGGCCAGGTCGCGGTTGTCGAACGCCTGTTGGCCAAGGGCGCCGACCCCAACCGCCTTGCGCCTAATCAGAGCACCCCCCTGATGTACGCGGCCCGCAATGGCCACGAGGCGGTGGTCGTGCGCCTGCTCAAGGCCGGCGCCAATATCGACTGGCAAAACGATCAGAAGGAAACCGCCGAATCCTGGGCCCTCAAAAACCGCAACACCGACATCGCCGAACTCATCCAGGCCGAGCGGGTGGCGCGCAGCAAGCAGCTGAAGATCGAGATCGAGTAAGCGCGCAACAGCACAGAGCAGTACAAAACAACAGCGGGCCACCCTCTCGGGCGCCCGCTGTTGTTGTTTTTGGGCCTTGGGGGCCGTTTACTTCTTGTCCGGCTCCGTCACGAAGGCCACTTTCGATAGCCCGTGGCGGCTGGCGGCGGCCAGAAGGCGGGCGACGTGGTCGTAGGGGGTGGCCTTGTCCACCTGGAGGTGGATTTCCGGCTGGGGTTCGCTGCCGGCAATGCTTTCCAGGCGGGGCTCCAGCTCGGCTTCGGCCAGGGCGGCGCCGTCCCAGCTGATGACGCCATCGGCGTTAATGGAGAGACTCACCTTCTTGGGCTTGATGTCGGCGGGCTGGCTGCTGGCCTTGGGTAGATCCAGCTTGACCGCGTGGTTGATGACCGGGACGGTGATGATGAAGATGATGAGCAGAACCAGCATGACGTCCACCAGGGGCGTCATGTTGATTTCGGACATCACATCGCCTTCGTCCGAATCAAAGGCACCGTTTCCGAAGCTCATTGGGCGGCTCCCTTGCGGGCGTTGAGGGGCAGCACGTTGCGGGCGCTGCGAATCTTGCCGCCAGTCACCAGATAGGCGTGCAGATCGTGGGCGAAGTGCTTGAGGCGGCCCAGGATTTCCTTGTTGCCGCGCACCAGGGCGTTGTAGCCGAGCACGGCCGGAATCGCCACCGCGAGGCCGCCGGCGGTCATCACCAGGGATTCACCCACGGGGCCGGCCACCTTGTCGAGGGTGGCCTGACCGGCGCTGCCGATGCCGATGAGGGCGTGGTAGATACCCCACACAGTGCCAAACAGGCCGATGAAGGGGGCGGTAGAACCCACCGAGGCCAGAATGGAGAGGCCGGCCTGGAAGCGGGAGGTGCTTTCGTCAATGGATTGGCGCAGGGTGCTGGTGAGCCAGTCGTTGAGGTTGAGAACGCCGTGCAGTTCGTCCTGGTGGGTTACATGGTGTTGAACGGCTTCGCTGCCGCGCACGGCCAGATCCCGGAAGGGGTTGTCGGCGGTGGTGGGGGTAAGGGTGGCGAGGCCCGCTTCAAAACTGGTGGCGTGCCAGAAGGCCTTGGCCTGGGCGCTCATCTGGCGCAGCTTCATCAGGTTCCAGGCCTTGACGATCATCACCGACCAGGAGGCGACGGACATCAGGACCAGCATGATCGCGACGGCGTGGGAAATGGCGTCGCCCTGGGCCCAGATATGGGCCATGTCGAAGGTTTGGGTGGTTTCGTTCATGGTTGATTCCTCTGGCTGGGGCAAAGATAAATGGCGAAAAATAAGAAAGGCTGTTAGTCGTTGAGCTTGAACACGATGGGCACGTTCACCGGGGCGGCGACCGCCTGATCGCCCTGGCGGGCCGGAACGAAGCGCCAATTGCGTACGGCTTCCCGGGCAGCCTCATCCAGGCGGGGAAAGCCGCTGCTTTGCAGCACGCTGACTTCCTGGGCCTGGCCATCGGCGCCCACCTTCACCCGCAGCAAAACCTTGCCCTGCTCGCCCAGGCGCTTGGACATGCCGGGGTAAGCGGGCGCCGGATTGCTCAGGTAGGCCGCATCAAACTTGGGCGGAACCAGGGCCGGGGGCGCTTCGCGGGCCGGAGCAGCCTGGGCTGCGGGGGCAGCAGGGGCGGCCGGGGTCGGTGCTGCGCTGCTTTCGGCGGTGTTGCTGGGCGTGGGGGCCGAGGTCAGCAGCCGGGGCTCCTGCTTTTGCACGGGCTGCTCGGTTTTCTGCGGGGTGGGCTTGGCCGCCTTTTCCACCTTGGGCTGGGGCTTGGGCGGTTCGGGCTGGCGCTCGGGCTGGGCCGGCTGCATGGGCAGCAGGCTCACTGCAATCATCGGCTGGGGCGGAGTTTCCGGCGCCACAGGGCTGCTGATGCCGTGGATCAGCAGCGCCAGGACGAGGGCGTGCAGACCACAGGCGACGGCCACCCCGCCCAGGGGGCGGCGCACCGAAGGCACGGCAGCAGCAGACTGGCCCGGCAGGGCCGCCTTGAGAGGCTGGGGCGTGCCCTCAGCCAGTTGGGAGGCAGGAATGGCAGCGTTCATGTCGAGGCCCACATGCGAACAAGGTTGTGATAGCAGTGGGTCAGACCGACGGCGGTTTCATCATCACCGTGGGCCTGACGCAGGCGGGAAATGTTGCTGTCCAGTTCAAACAACAGGCGGCGGCGTTCGGTTTCGCGCACCATGCTTTCCAACCAGCTGAAGCAGCAGATCCGGGCACCTTGGGTGACGGGTTCGACCCGGTGCACGCTGGAAGAGGGGTAGAGCACCATGTCGCCCGCCGGGAGCTTGACCTTCTGGCAGCCGAAGGTGTCTTCGATCACCAGTTCGCCGCCTTCGTATTCATCCGGATCGGTGAAGAACAGGGTGAAAGACAGGTCGGTGCGCACATGGGTCTGGGTGGCCGCGTGGGTGCGCACGGCATTATCCACGTGGTCGCCAAAAAAGTTGCTGTCGCCCGTGTAGCAGTTGAACAGGGGCGGGTAAATCTTGCGGGGCAGGGCGGCCGAGAAGAACAGGGCGCTCTTGCCCAGGGCTTCCAGCACCCGGGCGCGCAGCCATTGGGCGGCTTCGGAGCTTT
>JAJTBM010000387.1 GCA_021286885.1 Rhodocyclales bacterium | reverse complement strand
GCGCCACACTTGGGGCACTCGCCCTTGATGAAGCGGTCGGGCAGGAACATCTCCTTGACCGGATCGTAGAACTGCTCGATGGAGCGGGTTTCGATCAGCTTGGCGCCGTCGCGCAGGCGCAGGTAGATGTCGGTGGCGAAGTCCCGGTTTTCGGGGCTGTGGGTGGAGTGGTAATTGTCGAAGGCCACGCCGAAGTCGGCAAAGTCGCGGCTGTGCTCCCCGTGCACCCGGTTGATGAGTTGCTCGGGGGTGAGCCCTTCCTTTTCGGCCCGCAGCATCACCGGGGTGCCGTGGGTGTCGTCGGCGCAGACGTAATGTACCGTGTTACCGCGCATGCGCTGGAAGCGCACCCAGATGTCGGCCTGGATGTAGCCCACCAGGTGACCCAGGTGGATGTCGCCGTTGGCGTAGGGCAGGGCATTGGTAACAAGGATCTTGCGCGGAGGATTCATGGGTTGGACAGGTGCAGAATTAAGTCGAATCCGGCATTCTAGCAAACGCTTTCGGCCCTCGTGCCGCCCCGGGATTTGTTAAACTGGAGTAAATTACTCGGGTTTGTGGGTTAAAAGCAGTGCTTAAGCCGCTGCTGTCCACCTGTTTAGCCTGTATTCAACCCGTTCCGGGGAATGCCCATGTTTTCGTTTTTCCGCCGCTCTGCGGCCTCTGATAACGGCCAAAATGGCCAAAACGGCCAGAACAGCCCAACCCCTACGACCGCCAACGCCATGAGTCTTACCGAACAAAGCGTGCTCGACTGCCTCGGGCAGTACCAGGACCCCAACACCGGCAAGGATTTCGTCAGTTCCCGTGCCATTAAAAACCTGCGCATCAAGGGGGCAGATGTCTCCTTTGAAGTGGAACTGGGCTACCCGGCCCAAAGCCAGCTGGACCAAATCCGCGATGGGCTGATTGCCAGCCTGCGTGCCCTGCCGGGCATTGGCAATGTGAGCGCCCACGTGCATACCCGCATCGTTGCCCATGCGGTGCAGCAGGGCGTGAAGCTCCTGCCGGGGGTCAAGAACATCATCGCCGTGGCCTCGGGCAAGGGCGGGGTGGGCAAGAGCACCACCGCCGTCAATCTGGCCCTGGCGCTGGCCTCCGAAGGTGCCCGGGTGGGCATTCTGGATGCCGACATCTACGGCCCGTCCCAGCCCCAGATGCTGGGCATCGGCGGCCTGCGCCCCGAATCCCGCGACGGCAAGACCATGGAGCCCCTCGAGGCCCACGGCCTGCAGGTGATGTCCATCGGCTTTCTGGTGGATGTGGAAACGCCCATGGTGTGGCGCGGCCCCATGGCCACCCAGGCCCTCCAGCAACTGCTCAAGGAAACCAACTGGGACGATCTCGATTACCTGGTGATCGACATGCCCCCGGGCACCGGCGACATCCAGCTGACCCTCTCCCAGACCGTGCCGGTGACGGGCGCCGTGGTGGTGACCACGCCCCAGGACATCGCCCTGCTGGATGCCCGCAAGGGCCTCAAGATGTTCGAGAAGGTGGGCGTGCCCATCATCGGCATCGTTGAAAACATGAGCATCCACATCTGCTCCAACTGCGGCCACGAAGAGCACATCTTCGGCGCGGGCGGCGGCGAGGCCATGTGCCGGGATTATGGCGTGCCCTTCCTGGGCAGCCTGCCCCTCGACATCCAGATCCGGCGCGAGGTGGATGGCGGTGCGCCCACTGTGGTGTCCGATCCGGCCAGCCCCATCGCGGCCCGCTACCAGGCGATTGCCCGTCAGGTGGCCCTCAGCATCGCAGGGCGGGCCAAGGACATGAGCCATAAATTCCCCAACATCGTGGTGCAAAACACATGAAATCCCTGAGCCTGTCCGCCCGTTTTTCGCGCATGGCCCTGCTGGCCCTGTTGCCTTGCGCCCTGTCGGGCTGCCTGATTGGCACCGTTGTAGGGACGGCGGTGGATGTGGGCGTTGAAGTGGTGAAGGTGCCCTTCAAGGTGGGCAAGGGTGTCTACGATGCGGTGAGCGATCACAGCGAACGCACTCCGGGCCGTGATCTGCCCCAGGACAGGCCTCGGGACTGAGTCTGTCGCCTTCAGGCCAGCCGGGCGGGCACCATGAATTCATGGTGCCCGCCCGGTTTTTTTGTGAACGGGGCCGTGCTGGGCCCAGAAAGCTTTGCACTTTCTCACTGCACCGCGTCATCGTTCGGTAAAATGCGCGGTTTTCGAAATTCGAGGCAGTACCATGAGCATCAAGTCGGACCACTGGATTCGCCGCATGGCTGAAACCCAGGGCATGATCGAACCGTTTGCCCCGGAGTTGGTGCGCCAGAACGAAGGGGGCAAGATCGTCTCCTACGGCACCTCCAGCTATGGCTACGACGTGCGCGTGGCAAACGAATTCAAGATCTTCACCAACATCAACTCCACCATCGTTGATCCGAAGGCCTTTGACGAGCGCAACTTCGTGGATTTCGTGGGCGACGTGTGCATCATCCCGCCCAACTCCTTTGCGCTGGCCCGCACCGTTGAGTACTTCCGCATTCCGCGCAGCGTGCTGACCGTGTGTCTGGGCAAGTCCACCTATGCCCGCTGCGGGATCATCGTGAACGTCACCCCCCTTGAGCCCGAGTGGGAAGGCCACGTGACCCTGGAGTTCTCCAACACCACCCCGTTGCCGGCCAAGATCTACGCCAACGAGGGGGTTGCCCAGATGCTGTTTTTCGAGTCCGACGAGGTGTGCGCCACCTCCTACAAGGACCGGGGCGGCAAGTATCTGGGGCAGACCGGCGTTACCCTGCCGAAAATCTGAAATACTATTTGCTTAGAGTCGTGGACCATCATCGGGCGGATTGTGCGCAGGCGCGCAGATCCGCCCGGCGTTTTTTCTGATCAGCCCGCCAGGGGGCGGGCATCGAGGAGTCGAGCATGCGCTTCAATTTCCCGGTCATCGTCATCGACGAGGACTTCCGTTCGGAAAACACGTCCGGGCTGGGCATCCGCGCCCTGGCGGAAGCCATCGAGAAGGAAGGCCTGCAGGTGCTGGGCGTCACCAGCTACGGCGACATGTCGTCCTTCGCCCAGCAGCAGAGCCGCGGCTCGGCCTTCATCCTGTCGATCGACGACGAAGAGTTCTCCTCGCCCGAGGCCGCCGAAAAGGCCATCGCCGATCTGCGCGCCTTCGTGAGCGAGATCCGGATGCGCAACGCCGACATCCCTATTTTCCTGCACGGCGAGACCCGCACCTCGCGCCACATCCCCAACGACGTGCTGCGCGAGCTCC
>JAJTBM010000386.1 GCA_021286885.1 Rhodocyclales bacterium | reverse complement strand
TGATGCGCTTGAAGCCCGGTTGTAAGTGCGCCCACATTTGATCCACTTCATGGGGCGCCTCTCCCCAGGCGCCCTTGTCGCGGATTCCGCGCTGGGCAGTACGTCCGTGGGGAACGGCCGCCTCAATGGCGGTGCGTAGCCCGAACAGATGGTCTGGCAGATCAGCCGCCTTGAGGCTGGTACGGGCGGCCATCATGCCGCAGCCGATATCCACGCCAACCGCCGCTGGAATGATGGCGCCCTGGGTGGGAATCACGCTACCGATGGTTGATCCCCTTCCCAGATGCACATCCGGCATCACCGCCAGGTGCTTGAAGATGAAAGGCATGCGGGCGGTGTTGATAAGTTGCTTGCGGGCATCTTCCTCGACCGGAACGCCGTGGGTCCATAGTTTGATGGGATGGGCGCCTGGGGCGTGGAGCAAATCGTGATCCATGGGTATTGTCCTTTTTCCTTGTTGTTATGGATGGGGCCTGGCGCTTAGCCTTGGCGGGTGGGGATGTGGATCAAACCATTCAGCACTTGATCCAGTCCTCCGAAAACTGAAATTCGGTCGATTCTTTCGGCCACCCGCTCCAGGGTTTCGAGTTCTTTCAAGCGCAGGGCGATGGGGTTGTCTTCCATCACCTTGGCAGTATTGAGCAGGGCCCGGGTGGCGGCGGTTTCTTCCCGGCGTCGTACCACATTGGCTTCGGCGGCTTTTTGAGCTTCCACGACCTGGCTCAGGATGGTTTTCATTTCTCCGGGGAGAATGATGTCTTTCACCCCCAGGCTCCCCACGACCAGGCCCAGACCGTTCAGTTGGCGAGCCATGTGCTGACTAATAAGCTCATCAAGGATCTGCTTGTTTTCGAGCAGCTCATCCAGACTGCGGGTGCCCACGGCTGCTCGCAGGCCGAACTGGAGTTCGCGATATATGAAGTCTGTCGGTCGGCTGAGGGCTGCATGGGCTTGGAGCACGTCGGTGTATTGCCAGTTGGCGGCCAAGTTAATCCGCAGGTTTACCTTGTCTCGGGTCAGGATTTCCTGGCCGCTGACCTCCATGCTTTGCAATCGGGTGTCCACCAGTTCCACCTGTACCTCGTGACGCAAGCGCCAGAAATATTCGATGCCAGGTGGCAGCAAGCGTTGCACCTGCCCATCCACTTTCAGAATGCCCTGGTGGTAAGCCGGGATCTGGGCCATGAGCACTGAATTTTGCCCCCGGAGGGCTTGATGACGCAGGGCGGGTTGCTGGAGCTGGAGTGCCAGCTCGCTGGGCAGGCTGAGTTGGTCGCGCAGATCCACAGGCAGTAGTCGGCGTTGGCGGGAGCCTTTCCAGAACGCCACGCGTTGGCCTGGGGAAAGTATTTCAACCAGCAGACCATCCACGTAGAGCAGTCCGGCTTCGTGTTCGCCGAGGCTCAGATCATCGAAATGGCGTGCGACTTCTTCGGGGTGATGTTCGCGCAGCCAATCCATCCAGTCTTCGTTATCCATCAGGCAGCCCGCTTGCCAAGTCTGGAGGGTCAGGCGCCGTAAGGGATCGATGAAACGATAATGGCCGGGCGTCAGAATGGCCTTGAAGTCTCCGCTCTGGAACAGGATAGCGTATTCATTTTTCTTGATTAGAAAGCTTTGCCACATCTGGGTTCTCCAAAGGAACAGGGCGAATTGGGGCTGGCCGGTGGGGCCCGGGCTGGGCGGGTGGGGCGTGCCGCGGATGGGTGGATGCTCTGGGCCCAGGCCGCCCGAGTGGGCACGGCATAGGCGGAGGGCATCCGGCCATCGGAGGAGACGCGGAGACCGGCTCAGCCCGGGGGGCAGACCGAGGTCTAGCCACAACCGGTGGGGTACTGCACTGAAGGCGCTGGGACACAGTGCTAAAGCGGGAGTCGAACCCGCTCAGGCCGGTAAGGCCTGATCTACCGAGAGTGCTGCAAGCTGCACGTCGGGAATCGAACCCGATCACCCCCAACGGGCGTGCTGACGTGGCGGTTCCAACCGGTGCGGCATGCGCCCCTGCAACTCAGCTTTGAGACCCTGGCAGTGGCGCACCGACGGGCGGGAAAGCCCTATCCGTAGGCTGGCGGTTGGATACCGTCCCGAATGCTATTGCGAAGGGCGTGCCAGAACGCTTGCTTGGGCTTGGTTTTGTTTTTATCTGTATGTTTTTAAATGATTTTATTTTTTGATGGGTGCCTACGCGGGGGCTTTGAGGCTGGCGCAAAGTGGGTTTTTTATACAAATAGATAGCAAACTTGAGCAGCGTTTATAAATTTAGCTAAGCTGTCTGCGATAGTCACAAACGTGCATAGACGTAGACCGAGCGATGAGTGTGAGCATGGACATGGACGTGGATGGGCGGCTGAGCCCGGCTGGGGGCAAGAAGCGGGTGGTCATCGGCTTTGTGGGCACCCAGCTGGATTTCATGGGGCGCAAGGGGAGGCGCTTTGGCAAGTGGCGTCCTACAGTGGGGCTTTGCCTGCAGCCGGATTTGCCGGTGGATCGACTGGATTTGATCCATGCTCCGGCCAGCCTGGGGCTGGCGGCGCGGGTGCGGGCGGATATTGCGCTGCTGGCACCCCATGTGGAGGTGGTGCTCCATGCCCTGGATCTGCATGATCCCTGGGATTTTGAAGAGGTTTACACCCGGCTGCATGATTTCACCCGGGCCTATTCTTTTGCGCCCGAGGCCGAGGATTATCTGGTGCACATCACCACCGGCACCCATGTGGCCCAGATCTGCTGGTTTTTGCTGACGGAGGCCCGTTATCTGCCGGCGCGTCTGATCCAGACTTTCCCGCCACGTCAGGAGGAGGTCTCCAAAACCGTGGGTGGGCATGCCATCATCGACCTGGATTTGTCGCGCTACGACCAGATCGCCCAGCGTTTTGCCCGGGAGCAGGCCGATAACCTGAGCTTCCTGAAGGCGGGCATCGCGACCCGAAACGAGCCCTTTAACCGGATGATCGAGCAGATTGAGCGGGTGGCAGGGCGTTCCCGGGCGCCCATGCTGTTGGTGGGGCCGACGGGCGCGGGCAAGTCTTTTCTGGCCCGACGCATCCACACGCTCAAGGCCCAGCATCAGCGCCTGGAAGGGCGTTTTGTGGAGGTGAATTGCGCCACCCTGCGGGGCGATGCCGCCATGTCCACCCTGTTTGGCCATGTGAAGGGGGCTTTTACGGGAGCCCTCGGGGAGCGGGCCGGGCTGCTGCGGGCGGCCCATGGGGGCGTGCTCTTTCTGGATGAAATCGGTGAACTGGGGCTGG
>JAJTBM010000385.1 GCA_021286885.1 Rhodocyclales bacterium | reverse complement strand
TCGGCTTTTTTGCGATTGCCCAACTGGCGCGCCTGTTGGCGAGTTGGGCCGAGGCCAACGAAGCCCTGGCCCGCAAGCGGGGCGAGGATCTGGCCAGCCAGTTTCGGGTGAATCAGCAAATCATCGCTGACATGCAGGACGGCGTGTTGGTCATCGATGGGGATCAATCCTTGCGCCAGTTCAACCCGGCGGCCTGCCGCCTGCTCGGGCGGGCCCTGCACAAGGGGGAACGCTTGGAGCTGCTGTCTCCGGCCCTGGCCGCCCTGCGTCAGGAGCATAGCCAGAACCGGATTGACCGGGTGCCCCGCGCACTCACCGCCGAGGCAAACGGCAAGGCACTGGTGGCCCGTCTGATCGGTTTGGGCAAGGGCAGCGGTGCGGTGATCTATCTGGAAGATCAGGATCAGGTCAATCGCCAGGTGCAGCAGATCAAGCTGGCCGCCTTGGGGCGGCTGACGGCCAGCTTTGCCCATGAAATCCGCAATCCTTTGTCAGCCATTGCCCAGGCGTCCGAATTATTGGTGGATGAGCAGCGCATGGATACCCAGCGCCGTCTGATCAGCATCATCGGCAACAATGCCCAGCGTATCGAACGCCTGGTGAGTGATGTGCTGGCCCTGGGCCGCCGGGACGAAGCCCTGCCCGAGGTTTTGCCGCTCGGTTTGTTCGTGGCCGAGCTATTGGATGAGTTTACGCTGGGCCTGGCCGAAAAGGCGCAGGTGCAAAATCGGGTGCCCCCGGATTTGCAGCTGGTGGTGGATAGAGCCCATTTGCGTCAGATTCTCTGGAATCTGCTGGATAACGCACGGCGTTATTCGAGTACCGCCGCCGGCGCCATTTGCATCCAGGCCCAGGCCCAGGCCCGAGATGATGTGCTCACCGTTCTTGAAGTGACGGATGATGGGCCAGGCATTCCCGAAGAGTTGCATGCCCACGTATTTGAACCCTTTTTCACCACCCATTCCAAAGGTACGGGCCTCGGGCTTTATATCGCCCGGGAACTGGCCGATGCCAACGGTTTGCAGCTGGATTTGCTGCCCTCCCGGCAGGGAGCGTGTTTCCGGCTGACAGGACGAAGCAGACCATGAAATCAGTGATGCATCACGAAAAGCGTGTTTCCCGGGGGGCGGATGTCCTGATCGTTGACGACGAAGACGATATCCGTGAATTGCTCGAAATGACCCTCCTGCGTCTGGGGCTGGGCAGCGATGGGGCGGGGACGCTGGCAGAAGCACGCCGCCTGCTTGCCGAGCGCCGCTATCGCCTGTGTCTGACCGACATGCGCCTGCCTGATGGTGACGGGCTCAGCCTCGTGCATCACATCAACGAGCACGTGCGTGATTTGCCGGTGGCGGTGATCACCGCCTTTGGCAGCATGGACAACGCCGTTACCGCCCTCAAGGCGGGTGCTTTTGATTATCTGGCCAAGCCGGTGAGCCTTGAACAGCTGCGCGCCTTGGTGAAGTCTGTCTGCGCAGTGCCGGGTTTCGAGCCGCCCGTCGGCGGGGAGGGGGCCAAGCTGAGTGGCACCTCCCAGGCCATGGCGCAGGTGCGCGGTCTGATCGAAAAACTCTCCCGTAGTCAGGCCCCGGTGCTGATTTCGGGGGAGTCTGGCAGCGGCAAGGAAAAGGCCGCCCGCCTGATCCACGCCCTGGGCCCCCGGGCCAGCGGCCCCTTCGTGCCGGTGAATTGCGGTGCGATCCCCGAAAACCTGATGGAAAGTGAGTTCTTCGGCGCGCGCCGGGGCGCCTATACCGGGGCCGAGGTGGATAGGGAAGGCTTTTTCCAGGCCGCCCATGGGGGCACCCTCTTCCTCGACGAAGTGGCCGATCTGCCTCTGCCCATGCAGGTCAAGCTGCTGCGCGCCATTCAGGAAAAGAAGATCCGCCGCCTGGGTGACACCACCGAAACCCCGGTGGACGTGCGCATCCTGAGCGCCACCCACCAGAACCTTAAGGCGCTGGTGGAGGCGGGCCGCTTCCGGCAGGATCTGTTTTACCGGCTCAATGTGATCGAACTGCGCATGCCCGCCCTGCGGGAGCGGAGCGAAGATATCCCCGAGCTGGCCGATGCCATCCTCACCCGCCTCTCGGAGCATTCCGGCATGGTGCCCCCCGTGCTGGGGAGTGCCGCCCTGCGCGCCCTGATGGGCTATTCCTTTCCCGGCAATGTGCGGGAGCTGGAGAACGTGCTGGAGCGGGCCCTGGCCCTGTGCAGCAATAACCACATTGAAGTGGAAGACCTGTTGCTGGACCCGGCCGACGTGGGGGAACCCACTGCGCTGCCCACCAGCGGGGCTGGCTCGGGAGGCGTGGCGCTCCAGGATTACCTGGATCGGATGGAGCGCCAGGCCATCGAAGAAGCCCTGGAGCAGACCGGCGGCAACCGCACCGCCGCCGCCCGGGTGCTGGGTGTGACCTTTCGTTCCCTGCGCTACCGGCTGGAGCGCCTGGGCATGAAGCCCTGAGCCCGCCCCCGTGAGCAGCGCCCTTCCTCCTTCCGGTTTCCCGCCGGAGGCCGTCCAGCGGGTTGTCAAGGTTCGTCGGGATTACAACCGCTGGGTGGCCCGGGAGACCATGGAGGATTACGCCCTCCGTTTTACCGCCCGCAGCCATCGGCGCTGGTCCGAGTTCCAGGTGGCCAACACCGCCTTCGGGGTCGCCTCGTTTCTGGTGCTGGAGGCGGTGGGGGCGACCTTGCTGGTGGAGTACGGCTTTGCCAATGCCCTGTGGGCGATTCTGGCTACCGGGCTCATCATCTTTCTGGCGGGCTTGCCCATCAGCATCTACGCCGCCCGCTACGGGGTGGACATGGATCTCCTGACTCGGGGCGCCGGGTTTGGTTACATCGGCTCCACCCTCACCTCCCTGATCTACGCCTCCTTCACCTTCATCTTTTTCGCCCTGGAAGCGGCGATCATGGCCTACGCCCTGGAGCTGGCCTTCGATATTCCACCCGCCTGGGGTTATTTGTTGTGCGCGATGGTGGTGATTCCGTTGGTGACCCACGGGGTGACGGCCATCACCCGGCTCCAGGCCCTCACCCAGCCTTTGTGGCTGGTGATGCTGGGGCTGCCCTTCGTGTTCGTATTCCACGCCCGCCCGGGCTTGCTGCAAGACATGGCAGGCTATGGCGGCATCCATGATCTGGGCCCGGCCTTCAACATGCAGGCCTTTGGGGCGGCCCTCACGGTGGGCATCGCCCTCATCACCCAGATGGGGGAACAGGCCGATTACCTGCGCTTCCTGCCC
>JAJTBM010000384.1 GCA_021286885.1 Rhodocyclales bacterium | reverse complement strand
GTATTCACCCAGGAAGAACAGGGCGAAAGTCATGCCAGAGTATTCCACCATGTGACCGGCCACGATTTCGGATTCGCCTTCCACCACGTCGAAAGGGGCGCGGTTGGTTTCGGCGATACCGGAAATCAGATAGACGATGAACATCGGGAACAGGGGAAGCCAGTTCCAGCTCAGGAACTTGAAACCCCAGTCAGCCCACTGGCCCTTGGCCTGAACAGCAACGATGTCGGTCAGGTTCAGGCTGGAGGACACCATCAGCACGCACACCAGCGCAAAGCCCATGGACACTTCATAGGACACCATCTGGGCAGAAGCGCGCAAGCCGCCGAGGAAGGCATACTTGGAGTTGGAGGACCACGCGGAGATGATCACGCCATACACTTCGATGGAAGTCACAGCCAGCAGAAACAGCAGGCCAGCATCAATGTTCCCGACCACCATCCCATCAGAGAAAGGAATCACCGCCCAGGCAGCCAAGGCAGGGCCCAGGGCCAGCACCGGGCCGATAATGAACAAGCCCTTGCTCGCGCCGGAGGGAATGATGACTTCTTTAAGCAGCAGCTTCACGCCGTCGGCGATCGGTTGCAGCAGACCCATGGGGCCGCCCCGGTCGGGGCCCCCCCGAACCTGCATGTAACCGATAACCTTACGTTCAGCCAGGGTCAGGTAAGCGACACAGCCAAACAGGGGCAGAACGATCCCAAGAATCTTGGCCAGGGACCACACCAGGGGCCACGCAGGGCCAAACATCTGGGCAACAGGTTCGATGATCGAATCCATCAGACACGCTCCACACTGAGTTTGCCATGGAGCGCACCAAGGGCCACGGTAGACGCATGGGCTCCAGAAACACGCACACCACGGGTTGCGACACCGGCATCCAGCACCAGCTTCAGCTTGACTGCACCGACTGCGCTCTTGACCAGCACATCGGCACCATCAGCCAGACCCAGCTGGGCCAGGGTTTCGGCATTCACCCGGGCGACCGGCAGAGCGCCGTCCTTGGTGGCCAGCAGCGGTGCGGAACGACGGGCAATCGGATCAGCGAAGTGGATGGGCACATCCCACACCCGCTCCAGACCTGCCTGGGGTGCGGCCAGTGCCACAGACGCCAGACGCAGCTCGTTGGACAGCAGAGCGGCATTCACCTCCCCTGCCCCACCCAACACGGCGGCGCGTACGTCTTCAGCCTTTTCCACATCAAAACCGGCAACACCCAGCAGGGTGCCCAGCACGCGCAGAATCTTCCAGCCCGGGCGGGTTTCGCCCGCCAGGCGAACCACAGGATAGAAACTCTGGGCACGACCTTCGCAATTCACGAAGGTACCGGCAGTTTCGGTGAAAGGCGCCAGGGGCAGCAGCACGTCAGCCACATCCAGCAGGGTTTCGGACTTGAAGGCAGTGAAGGCAGCCACCATACCGGCACCCTTGAGGGCCTTGACAGCGGCGGCGCCATCGGCCACATCCAGCTCAGGATCGAAACCGAAGAGCAGGTAGCCCTTCAGGGATTCAGACAGCATCTGGGCTGCATTCTTGCCTTCGCCCGCCACCGGAGTGGCGCCTGCGATATAGGCACCCACGCTGTTGGCAGCTTCACCGATGACGCCCAGACGGGCTTTCAGCAGACGGGAAAGCTCTTGAGCCAGGAATTGCAGCTTGGCGGCTTCAGGATGCTGAACCGCGAAGTTACCCAGCCAGACGGCTGTCTTGCGACCGGTCAGCAGGCTGGTGGCGATAGCTTGAGAAGCAGCATCTGCCTCAACACCTGCCACGAGGGCGGCCAGCGTCTCGGAAACAGCCTGTTCGGAAGCAACAGCAACCGCCTTGACCAGCTTGGCCAGGGCTGCGACCAGCTCGGACGGGGCCACACACACCTGATTCTGAACCGGCAGTTGCCAGTCGTCGAAAGCAGAACCCAGGGCACTCACCTTCAAGGTGCGCTTGGCAGCCTGACGGACACGCTGGGCGAGCAGCGGGTGATCCTTGCGGAAATTGCTGCCAATCAGCAGCAGACGATCCAGACCATTCACCTCGGCGATGGGCATGCCCAGCCAGGGAGCCCCCTGGACGGCGCCATCGGCAGAGAAGTCGCTCTGACGCAGACGGAAATCCACGTTGCCGGAACCAATGCCCCGCACCAGCTTTTGCAGCAGATACAGTTCTTCCAAGGTGCTATGGGGGGATGCCAGAGCACCGATGGACTGGGCGCCGAACTCGGACTTGATGGAGCTCAGACCATTGGCCACGTATTCGAGGGCTTGCTGCCAATCAACGCTGATCCACTTGCCACCCTGCTTGATCTGGGGGGCGGTCAGACGCTCGGCGCCGTTCAGGGCTTCGTAGGAGAAGCGATCCTTGTCGGACAACCAGCATTCGTTGATGGCTTCGTTTTCGAGGGGCAGCACACGCTTGACGCTGTCGTGCTTGACCTGAACCACCAGGTTGGAGCCCAGGGAGTCATGGGGACTCACGGACTTGCGGCGGGACAGTTCCCAGGCCCGGGCCGCGAAGCGGAAGGGCTTGGAGGTCAGGGCACCCACCGGGCACAGATCAATGATGTTGCCGGAAAGCTCGGTATCCACCGTCTTTTCGACAAAGGGCATGATCTCGGCGTGTTCGCCACGGAAAGCCTGACCCAGTTCGGTCAGACCAGCAATCTCGGTGGTGAAGCGGACACAACGGGTGCAGTTGATGCAACGGGTCATGTCGGTGGAAACCAAAGGACCGAGATCCTTGTTGCCCACCACACGCTTTTCTTCCTGGTAGCGGGACTGGGTACCGCCATAACCCACGGACAGATCCTGCAACTGACACTCACCGCCCTGATCGCAGATCGGGCAATCCAGCGGGTGATTGATCAGCAGGAACTCCATCACGCCCTTCTGGGCCTTGACGGCCTGTTCGGAGTGAGTCCAGACCTTCATGCCATTGGTTGCCGGGGTCGCGCAGGCGGGCAGCGGCTTGGGAGCCTTTTCCACCTGAACCAGACACATCCGGCAATTAGCAGCGATCGAAAGCTTCTTGTGGTAGCAAAAATGCGGCACGTAGGCGCCGACCTTGTTGGCAGCTTCCATGACGGTGCTGCCGTCAGGAACTTGTACCTGCTTTCCGTCAATTTCGATGTCTAGCATTTCGAGCCTACGCCACGTAAATCTTGCTGCCTTCACGTTGCACATCGACCGGCACGAGGCACTTCTTGTGCTCGATGTGATACATGAATTCGTTTCCAAAGTGCTTGATGAAGCTTTGAACCG
>JAJTBM010000383.1 GCA_021286885.1 Rhodocyclales bacterium | reverse complement strand
CGATCACGCCGGGCACCGCGCCCAGCTCGGATTTGACCAGGTCGCCCAGGGAGCGGCCATCGCGCCGGGTGGAGATGAACAGGATCATGAAATCCTGCACCGCTCCGGCAAACACCACACCCGCGAGAATCCACAGCATTCCGGGCAGGTAGCCCATCTGGGCGGCGAGCACCGGGCCCACCAGGGGGCCGGCGCCGGCAATGGCGGCAAAGTGGTGGCCGAACAGCACGTTCTTGTCGGTGGGTACGTAGTCGAGCCCGTCGTTGTAACGCACGGCGGGCGTCATCCGGGTCGGGTCGAGTTTCATCACCTTCTCGGCGATGAACAGGCTGTAGTAGCGATAGGCGATCAGGTAGGTGCACACGGCGGCAACCACCAGCCACAGGGCATTGATGGTTTCGCCCCGGTGCAGGGCGATGGTGGCAAAGCCGCTGGCGCCCACAAGGGCAACCGCGACCCAGCCCAGATGCTGCTGGATGGATTTCATGGACTTGCTTTCTCTCTCCGAATGTTATCGGTCCAGACCGGTGGCCATGGAATGGCTCGGTTGGGGAAGGCCCGGGCTGAACGGCCAAACCCTGGAGTGCGCATGCGCTGCTCCAAGGTTGGCTATTCATTCTGGAACCCGGCTTGCAAGCCCAACAATCAGGGTTTTACGCAGTAGAAATTTATGGTTTTTGACGAAACGGTCGTTTGATTTTGGCTGTGTCAGACGTCGGCTTCCACCGAATCGCCCTTGTCTTCCATCCAGGCCCGGCGGCCGGAGGCTTCGCCCTTGCCCATCAGCAGGGTGAACATGCGCAGGGTTTCGTCGAAGGCTTCGGGGCGCACCTGTACCGGCAGCACCCGGCGGGTGGCCGGGTCCATGGTGGTTTCGCGCAGCTGGTCGGGGTTCATCTCGCCCAGACCCTTGAAGCGGCCCACCTCGATGTGGTCGGCCTTCACCCCTTCGCGTACCAGCTTGTCGCGCAGGCTGTTCAGTTCCTGGTCGTCCAGGGCGTAGAGCCGGCGCGGCGGGCGCTTCTTGCCCTGGGCGGGCACGTCCAGCCGGTAGAGGGGCGGCTGGGCTACGTAGATGTGGCCGTTTTCGATCAGCTTCGGAAAGTGGCGGAAGAACAGGGTGAGCAGCAGGGTCTGGATGTGGGAGCCGTCCACGTCGGCGTCCGACATGATGATGAGCTTGCCGTAGCGCAGCTCCGAGAGGTCGGGCGCGTCGTTGCGGGTGTGGGGCTCGATCCCCAGGGCCACCGCGATGTCGTGGATTTCGGCGTTGGCGAAGAGGCGATCCTTATCCACCTCCCAGGCGTTCTGCACCTTGCCGCGCAGGGGCAGGATGGCCTGGGTTTCCTTGTCCCGGGCGAGTTTGGCGCTACCCCCGGCGGAGTCCCCTTCCACCAGGAAGAGTTCGTTGCGGTTGATGTCTTCGGATTCACAGTCAGACAGCTTGCCGGGCAGCACCGCCACGCCGGACGATTTGCGCTTCTCGACCTTCTGGGCGGCGCGGGCCCGGGCCTGGGCGGCCTTGATGGCCAGTTCGGCCAGCTTCTTGCCGTATTCGATGTGTTCGTTGAGCCACAGCTCGAAGGGGTCGCGCACCATGCGGGAGACCAGCTGCACCGCATCCCGGCTGTTGAGCCGCTCCTTGGTCTGGCCCTGGAAGGACGGGTCCAGCACCCGGGCCGAGAGCAGGAAGGAGGCGCGGCCGAAGGCATCGTCGGCGGTCAGCTTGATGCCCTTGGGGAGCAGGGTGTGGTGGTCGATGAAGTTCTTGATGGCCTGGAAGATTCCGTCCCGCAGGCCCGCTTCGTGGGTGCCACCTGCCGGGGTGGGGATCAGGTTGACATAGGATTCGCGCACCGGGCTGCCTTCGAGGGTCCAGGCCACGGCCCAGGCGGCGCCTTCGCCCGCAGCAAAGTTCTCGTCGCCCTTGGGGGCGTATTTTTCGCCGCTGAACAGGGGGATCAGGGGCTCCACCGGCAGGGATTCGGCCAGATAGCCGCGCATCCCGTCGTCAAAGCGCCAGGTGCGCTGCTCGCCGCCTTCGATGCTGAGGCTGACCTCCAGCCCGGGCATCAGCACCGCCTTGGAGCGCAACAGGCGCTCCAGCTCGCCCCGGGGCAGCTCGGCGGCATCGAAATACTTGGCATCCGGCCACACCCGCACCCGGGTGCCGCTGGCTTTTTTGGGGGCGTCGCCGATGCGGGCGAGGGGCTCGATCACCTCGCCCCCGGAAAACACCAGCTGGTGCCGGCCTCCATCGCGCACCACTTCCACTTCCAGCCGGTGGGAGAGGGCATTGGTGACCGAAACGCCCACCCCGTGCAGGCCGCCGGAGAAGCGGTAGGCGGAGCCATCGTCGGTCTTGTTGAACTTGCCCCCGGCGTGGAGCCGGGTGAACACCACTTCCACCGTGGAAACGCCTTCGACCGGGTGGATTTCGACTGGAATCCCCCGGCCATCGTCGGCCACGCTCACCGAGCCGTCTTTGTGCAGGCTGACCGCAATCTTGCGGCAGAAGCCGGCCATGGCCTCGTCGGCGGCGTTGTCGATGACTTCCTGGATGATGTGGAGCGGGTTCTCGGTGCGGGTGTACATCCCCGGACGCTGCTTGACGGGCTCCAGGCCCTTGAGGACGGTGATCGAGTCGGCGGTGTAGGAGTTCTGGGACATGCTGGACGAAGATACAGGTATGTTGCTGATGCGAGCCGGACTATACCGCGCCCGGCGCCCGGGGGCGAGGGGTGGGGCGCGATTTAGCGGGGGCGCGTTTCAGGGGTTCAAACTGCTGCGTCCTGCATTCTGCCGGGTTTGCTGGGCGATGCGGGTCAGAAGTTGGCGGGCGGCCGCGTGGGCGGGGGTGTTCCCCTGGGGAATGTGCCAAGCCAGGTGCACCCGCCTGTCCTCGCCGGGTAGGGTGTAGATCGCCATGGAAAGGGGGCAGCCGGCGATGTTGGCCGGGTTGGCCCGGGCCAGTTGCCAGGCGATGGGGGCGCTGCAGAAGTGCAGCACTTCGGCTTCTTCGTACACCGGGTCTGGCTGGCCCAGGTCTTTGCCGGTACGGGCCAGCATCTCGCCAAAACGGCTGGGCGGGGCTGGGACCAGGCCTTCCCCTTCGATGGCATCCACCAGGGCCTCCCGGGCGTCGGCGTAGCGGGCCGGGTGCAGGCTCAGGGTGTCGATGTCGTTGCTGGCCCGGGCCTGGCTGGGCAGCAGTGCCAGCGGCAAAATCAGCTTCAGTAGCAAATGGCGCATGGGGCATC
>JAJTBM010000382.1 GCA_021286885.1 Rhodocyclales bacterium | reverse complement strand
TGTAAGCCGGGCCCACCTGCCCCCCAGCCCCACACCCTGCGTATGTCTTCGATCCCGATCTGGCTCCAGACCAGCTTGCTGCTGGCGCTCTCCAATGTGTTCATGACCTTTGCGTGGTACGGCCACCTGCGCAATCTGGCCACGGCGCCCTGGTACGTGGCGGCGCTGGTGAGCTGGGGCATCGCATTGTTTGAGTACCTGATCCAGGTGCCGGCCAACCGGATCGGCGCCCAGGAATTCAACCTCGCCCAGCTCAAGATCATGCAGGAGGTGATTACCCTCACGGTGTTCGTGCCGTTTGCGGTGATCTACATGCAACAGCCGCTGAAGCTTGACTATCTGTGGGCTGCCCTGTGTATCCTAGGCGCTGTGTATTTTATTTTCAGGGCCTGAAAGGAGCTTCGGATGATGCTCGAAAAAGCGCGCTACATCGTGGTGGAAGGCCCCATCGGTGCGGGTAAGACCACCCTCGCCCGCCGCATCGGCGAGCGTCTGAACGCCGAAATCCTGCTGGAAAACCTGGGGGCCAACCCCTTCCTGGAGCGCTTTTATACCGACATGGGGCGCTGGGGCCTGGCGGCCCAGCTCTCTTTTCTGTTCCAGCGCTCCGAACAGCTGATGAGCTTTTCCCGGGAACGAGACCCGCAAAAGCCCATCGTGGCAGACTTTCTGCTCGACAAAGATCCGATGTTCGCCGAGCTGAACCTGGAGCCCGACGAGCTCCAGCTCTACCGCAAGCTCCACGACCGCCTGTGCCCCCACGCCCGCCAGCCCGATCTGGTGATCTACCTCCAGGCCAGCCCGGACGTACTCATCGAGCGGGTGCGCAAACGCGGCCTGGAGCACGAACGCAGCCTGAGTGAAGACTATCTGGCCCAGGTTTCAGAACGCTACGCCAACTTCTTCCACCACTACGACCGCTCGCCCCTGTTCATCGTGAACGCGGCCAGCCTGAACCCCGTGGATAAAGAAGAAGACTTCAACCTGCTGTATTCCCGCCTGCACGGGATGCGCAGCTACCGGGAGTTCTTCGGCTACGCTGGCTGAAGCGGTCTGGGTGCGGGCACCGCACCCCACTCCACCCGCGTACCGCTCCATCCCCGCCGACTCCGCCCCGGACATCTGCCCGATGCCCACCCAATGCCCGCAGAATTTCTAGCCTTGCCTTTGCTTTAGCCTTTTTCCGGGTTCGCCCCCCTTGTGCGGAGCACAAGATTGGGGTTAACTCTGCCGCCCGCGAGGACATGCAGCGATGAGCTACTTACAAGACCAAAATAAACCCGTCACCCTGTTTGAACTGGGTAAGATGCGCGCCGAGGGACGCAAAATCACCATGCTCACTGGCTACGACGCCAGCTTTGCAGCGCTCCTGGAGCGTTGCGGCGTCGATACCATTCTGGTGGGCGATTCCCTGGGCAATGTGATCCAGGGCCAGAAAACCACCCTGCCGGTGACCATGGACCAGATGGTCTATCACACCGAATGCGTGGTGCGGGGCTGTAACCGCCCCCTGGTCATCACCGACCTGCCCTTTGGCAGCTACGCCGAAGGGCCTGAGCAGGCCATGCGCAATGCGGCCCGGTTGATGGCTGCCGGCGCCCAGATGGTGAAGCTGGAAGGCGGCGCCTTCATGGCCGAGAGCGTGCGCTTTCTGGTGGAACGGGGCGTGCCGGTGTGCGCCCATATCGGCCTCACGCCCCAATCGGTGCACCAGCTGGGCGGCTACCGCGTCCAGGGGCGCACCGAGGAAGGCGCAGCCCTGCTCAAATCCGACGCCCTCGCCCTGGAACAGGCCGGCGCTGCCCTGATCGTGCTGGAGATGGTGCCTTCTGCGGTGGCCGCCGAGGTGACCGCCAGCCTCAGCACCATGGCCACCATCGGCATTGGCGCCGGGCCCGAATGCCACGGCCAGGTGCTGGTGCTCCATGACCTGATCGGGGTCTTCCATGGCCGACGCCCGCGCTTTGCCAAGAATTTCATGGAAGGCGCCGCCAGCATCGACGATGCGGTGAGCCGCTACGTGAGCGACGTTCGCGAAGGCCGCTTCCCCGGCCCCGAGCACTGTTACTGAGAGCCCCCCATGCAGATCCATCACACCATTGCCAGCCTGCGCGCCGCCCTGGCGGGCCAGGGCCCGGTGGCCTTCGTGCCGACCATGGGCAACCTCCATGAGGGCCACATCACCCTGATGCGCCAGGCCCGGGAACACGCCCCTGTCGTGGTCGCCAGCATCTTTGTGAACCGGCTCCAGTTCGGCCCCTCCGAAGACTTCGACAAATACCCGCGCACCTTTGCCGACGATTGCGCCAAGCTGGAAGCGGCGGGCGTGAACCATCTGTTCGCGCCGGACGAAACCGAGATGTACCCCAGCCCCCAGCGCTACCATGTAATCCCGGATGCGGCCCATACCGACATCCTGGAGGGCGTAGCCCGCCCCGGCCACTTTGGCGGCGTGGCCACCGTGGTGCTCAAGCTGTTCAACATCGTCCAGCCCCAGGTCGCCCTGTTCGGCAAGAAGGATTACCAGCAGTTGATGGTCTTGCGCAACATGGTGCAGGAGCTGGCCCTGCCCATCCGCATCGTGCCGGGCGAGATCGTGCGCGCTGCCGATGGCCTCGCCCTGTCTTCGCGCAATGGCTACCTGAGCCCCGCCGAGCGGGAAGAGGCGCCGCGCCTCAACCAGGTGCTGCGCCAGATCAAGGCCGCCCTTGCCGCCGGCGACCAGGATTACGCCCGCCTGGAAACCGAAGCCCAGGACGAACTGCGCGCTCATGGCTGGCAGCCGGATTACATCACCATCCGCTGCCGCAGCGATCTCCAGCCTCCCCGGGCAGGAGAGTCGCTGGTGGTGCTGGGCGCAGCACGGCTCGGCACCCCGCGTCTGCTCGACAATCTGGAAGTCTGAACGATCTGCCGCGCCCCTGCGTGCACCACACGACAGGGGCCGTGCAGTAAAACAAAACCCCCATTCCGCTCGAAGGCTGGATGGGGGTTTTGTTTGGAGTTTGGAGTTTGGAGTTTGGAGTTTGGAGCCTGGGGTGTGGCGCCTGTGGGGGCGCCCGACTGGAGGCTCGATGTTCAGGCCGTCGCGTGGTAGCTGGCCATCACCATGGGTTCGCAGCCCATGGCCTTTTGTCGATAGATCTGGCCAAAGGCTTCGGCCAGATCCATGCACTGGCGGATGTCTTCGAGGGCGTAGTCGCGCAGGCGCAGGCACAGGGCCAGCTCGCTCACCGCCCGGTCGGCCACACAGGCCGCACGGA
>JAJTBM010000381.1 GCA_021286885.1 Rhodocyclales bacterium | reverse complement strand
ACTGCCAGCTCAGCCAGAAGGCGGCCGCCACCAGCATGCCCCCCAGCACGACCAGCTCGATGGCAGAAAAGTCCTGGCGCAAGAGGCGCTGTTTCAGGCGGGAAACGAAGGCTGGCATGGGTTCGGGGCTCTGGGTTGAATATGCAATAAGACTGATGCAGGTGCCAGATGGTAAGGCCTGGGGCCTCGGCTGCCAATTATCCGCGTGGGGGAGCTTCTGTCCGGGCCCAAACTCCGGTACATTCCGCCCCCTTGTGCGTTGCCGCATCCTGCTGTTTTCAAAAAAGATCCACTGTGTCCCAGCCCCGCCTGTTGCTTGCCCCCATGGAGGGCCTTGCCGATGATGTGTTGCGCGAAATCCTGACCCGCATCCCGGGTTACGACCACGCCGTGACCGAGTTCGCCCGGGTGTCCGGGTCGGTGCTGCCGCGCCGGGCCTTCACCCGCCTTTCCCCTGAGTTGAATAATGGCAGCCGCACCAGCAGCGGCACCCCGGTGCGCGTCCAGCTGCTGGGCTCCGACCCGGAGTGCATGGCCGACAACGCGGCCCAGCTGGTGCGCTGTAACCCGAGCGGGGTAGATCTGAACTTCGGCTGTCCGGCCCCCACGGTTAACCGCCATCGGGGCGGCGCGGCGCTGCTCGATGAGCCCGAACTGCTCTACCGGATCGCCTGCGCGGTGCGCAAGGCCGTGCCGTCCCACATCCCCTTCACCGCCAAGATGCGTCTGGGCGTGACCGATACCGGCAAGGCCCTGGATTGTGGCCGCGCCCTGGCCGACGGTGGTGTGGTGGAGCTGGTGGTGCATGCCCGCACCAAGACCGACGGCTATCGTCCCCCCGCCCATTGGGAATGGGTGGGGCGTATTGCCGACGTGGTGGCGGTGCCCGTGGTGGCCAACGGCGAGGTCTGGAGCGAGGCCGACTACGCCCGCTGCCGGGCCGTGAGCGGTGCCACCCATGTGATGCTCGGGCGCGGCGCGGTGGCCGATCCGTTTCTGGCCCAGCGCATCCGCAGCGGCGCCCCTGCCGATCGGGACGCCGAGTGGGCGACCCTCGGGCCGCTGCTGGTCGAATTCTGGGCCCGGGTGCAAGACAAGGTGCAGCCGCGCCATGCGCCGGGCCGCCTCAAACAGTGGCTCAATCTCTTGCGCCGCAACTTTCCGGGGGCCGAAGCCCTCTACCAGCAGGTGCGCCCCCTGGGGGATGTGGCTGTGATCAATGCCCTGCTGGCCAGCCACGGTCTGCCCGTGGCGCCCCATACCACGTAGAATCGGACGATGTACGCCAATTCCAAGATTCCCGAAAGCGCCCAGCAGGGCGTCCATGAGGCGCTGGAAGAACGGGTGCGCAAGCATCTGGCTGCCGACTTCCGCAAACCCTGTCTTGATTACAACCGGGCCGCCTTCGAGGCCAGCCTGGCCGGCTGGGATGGCCAGGCGCCCCTGATCCTGGATGCCGGTTGCGGCGTGGGCCATAGCACCATCGCCCTGGCCCGGGCCCATCCCGACCATTGGGTGATCGGGGTGGATCAATCCGAAGAACGCCTTACTCGGCGCAAGCCCTATCCGGAAGCGCTGCTGCCCAAAAACATGGTGCTGATCCGCGCTGATCTGGTGGATTACTGGCGCCTGTGTGCCGAAGCCGGCATCAAGCTCGCCCGCCATTACATTCTCTACCCCAATCCCTGGCCCAAGATCGGCCACCTCACGCGCCGCTGGCACGCCCATCCGGTCTTTCCCTACGTGCCGCGTTTGGGTGGGCGCCTGGAGTGCCGCAGTAATTGGAACATCTACGTGGAAGAATTCAGCACGGCCCTCGGGCTGATGCTGGGGCGCACCGTTGCCTGGGAATCCTTTGAGGCCCCGGTGCCCCTCACCCCCTTTGAACGCAAGTACCGGGATTCCGGCCAGACCCTTTACCGGTGTGTGGTGGATCTCGATCACCTGGAGGACATCCCCTCATGAACGCCCGTACCGTATCCCTGCCCCTGTCCGAAGAAGAGCTGGAGCAGCTTGAAGACCTGCTCGTGTCCGACGATGTGCCCGCCGACTGCATGAACATGGAGATGCTCGACGGCTACCTGGCCGCCGTGCTCGCATCCCCCTTCCCGGTGCCGGTGAGCAGCTGGCTGCCCGGCGTGTGGACTGCCGATGCCGAAGAAATCAGCTTCGCCTCCAGCACCGTCCAGCAAAAGGCCATCGAACTGGTGCTGCGCTACCACAATGACATGCTGGACGATCTCGCCAACGCCGATGACGTTCCCGATGACGACGCCCCCCAGGCCGAAGGCGACGACGAGGAAGAAGTCGAAGGCTGGCAGCCCTTCTGCTACGCCCAGGGCGGCGAAGACGATCCGGCCATTGGCGAAGAGTGGGTGAGCGGCTTCGAGCAGGGTTTTGAACTGTGGCCCTCCGACTGGACCAGCCGGGTGCCCGATGCGGCCATCGCCGAAGCCATGCTGGAAACCGTGTTCTCCGAAGAAGGCAACGAAGCCGCCCCCGCCACCGAAGAAGCCCAGCTGGAAGCCCTGGAAGAAAAGGGCAACACCGTGCAGCAACTCTTCCAGATCTGGCGTGCCCAGGGTCTGGCCGCGCCTGAGGCTGTGGTCGTGGGCGCGCCCCAGGCCAGCCTGGGTGGCCCGGGTCGCAACGAACCCTGCCCCTGCGGCAGCGGCAAGAAGTTCAAGAAGTGCTGCGGCGCCAACTGAGGCCCGGCGTGGCCGCTGATCCTTGTCTGAGCTGCGGCGCCTGCTGCGCCTCCTTTCGGGTGGATTTCCATGTGCATGACCTGGAAACCCACCCGGGAGGCTGCGTCCCCGTCGCCCTGACCGTGCCGGTGACGGCCCGGATGGTGCGCATGAAGGGAACCGACGAAGGGCCGCCCCGCTGTATTGCACTCGCAGGGGAGGTCGGGCAGAGTGTGCGCTGTACGATCTATGAGAATCGACCCGGCCCGTGCCGGGACTTTGCGCCCTACGCGGCGTTGGGCATTGGCGAGGCGGGATGTGCGCGGGCCCGCCAGCGCCATGGGCTTGTGCCCTTGGGCGAGTAGCCTGGGTGGAGAGCTAAGCACTCCCCACCCCAGTGTGCGCGCCTGCTTTTTCCTGCGCATTACACCACTACAGGGTTTTCATCATGACCATTCGTTTCCCCGTTGAAGGTGATTTCATCCAGCTCGACCAACTCCTCAAAGCCGCCGGTCTGTGCGGCTCCGGGGGGGAGGCCAAGCAGCGTGTTGCCGATGGCCGGGTTCATGTAGACGGCGAG
>JAJTBM010000380.1 GCA_021286885.1 Rhodocyclales bacterium | reverse complement strand
TAGGCCAGCCTGCAGGAGGCCACGACAAAAACGGACAGAATCAGCAGGCGGTCGGGGGCGGCCCCGGGGGTGGGTGCATTCATGGGGCGGACTCTACCCGGAATTGGTCTGGTGTTGGCCCCGCCTGGCCTTGTAGGGTGCCCGGATGCCGGTTAAATTGCAGGCCGGTCACCCTTTGAGCGCGCCACCCGTCATGGATTTCGAGATGTTCCAGAGTTACCTCCTGCACCTGCTGAGCGGCGCGGTGCTGCTGGGGGTCTTCATGGGGGTGTATCTGCGCTTTACCCCGTTTGATGAGCTGGCCCTGATCCAGCGCGGCGTGCTTGCCCCGGCCTATTCCCTCGGGGGCGCCCTGCTGGGCTTTTGCGCGACCCTGGTTTCCAGCATCGTCCATAACGACAGCTACGAAAATTTTCTGCTCTGGGCCGGCGCCGGGCTGCTGGTGCAATTGCTGGCCTATAGCCTGCTGGCCCGCCTGATCCCCAACCTGGCCGCCCAGCTGGAGGGCAATAACGCCGCCGCCGGCCTCTTCGCCGGCACCCTGGCCCTGGCCCTGGGGCTGCTCAACGCGGCGTGCATGTCCTGAGCGCGCAGCCTGCCCGCTTTTGTTCTTCTCCCCCTCCCTGTATCGGAGTCCCACCATGAGTCTCGGTTCGTTTATCAAGAAGCAGTTTGTTGATGTCCTCCAGTGGAACGAGGAGGAGGACGGCGTGCTGGCCTGGCGTTATCCGATGGAGGATTTCGAGATCCAGTACGGGGCCAGCCTGACGGTGCGGGATTCCCAGATGGCGGTGTTTGTGAATGAGGGCCAGATTGCCGATGTGTTCGGCCCCGGGCGCTACACTCTGAATACCCAGACCATTCCGGTGCTGACGTATCTGAAGAATTGGGACAAGTTGTTTGAGTCCCCTTTCAAGTCGGATGTGTATTTCTTCAGCACCCGTCTTCAGCTGGGGCGCAAATGGGGAACGGCCCAGCCCGTCACTTTGCGCGACAAGGATTTCGGCATGGTGCGGCTGCGTGCCTTTGGGATGTATTCGTACAAGCTGGCGGATCCGCGCCGTTTCTTTACCGAGATCAGCGGCACCCGGGCGGAATACACCGTCAATGAGCTGGAGCAGCAGCTGCGCAACCTGATCGTGGCGGCCATGGGGGCGGCTTTGGGGGGCGCGGAAGTGCCTTTCCTCGATATGGCCGCCAATCAGATGCTGCTGGCTGACCAGATGCGCACCCAGATGGCGCCCAGCTTCGAGCGTTACGGCCTGAGCCTGGACAACTTCGCGGTGGAAAGCATCAACCTGCCCGAAGAGCTGCAAAAGGCGATTGATACCCGGATTTCCATGGGCATGGTGGGCGATCTGAATCGCTACACCCAATACCAGACCGCCAATGCGATTCCGGTGGCTGCCGCCAACGAAGGCGGCCTGGCGGGCATTGGTGCCGGGCTGGCGGCGGGGGTTGGCGTGGGGCAGATGATGATGGACACCCTGCGCCCGGGCGCTGCGCCTACGGTAGCCCCCGCGCCGGTGCAGCCTGAGGTGGTGCCGGCCCCGGCCCCGGCTCCGGCGGATGACTTCGAAGCACGCCTCGCCAAGCTCAAATCCTTGCTGGATAAGGGTTTGGTGAGTCAGGCCGATTACGACAGCGCCAAGGCCGAGATCCTCAAAAAGCTGATCGGTTGATCCGCTGATCTGCTGAACCGCGCCTGACGAGTTGCCCTGCCCGTGTCCATTTTTACTGCCTCCTGCCCCTGCTGTGGCGCGCCGGTCAGCTTCCGCTCGGCCAGCTCCGCCATGGCGGTGTGCGGCTATTGCAATAGCACCCTGGTGCGCGAAGCCGACCAGCTGCGTAACGCCGGCCAAATGGCCACCCTGCTGGAGGATTATTCGCCCCTGCGCATCGGCGTTTCGGGGATGTATTGCGGTACCCGCTTCACCCTGATCGGGCGCATCCAGCTGCGCTACGGCGCGGGCTTCTGGAACGAGTGGTATCTGATTCTGGACGATGGCCGGAACGCTTGGCTTTCTGATGCCTCCGGCCAATACGCAATCACCGAAGATAAAGGCCCCGTGCCCCAGGCGCCCCAGTTTGACCAGCTCAAGCCGGGGGCGTCCCTGGGACGTCAGGAGCGCCAGTATTGCGTCTCGGATAAGCGGGTGGCCCGCTGCGTGGCGGGCGAAGGGGAGCTGCCCTTTGTGGTGGGGCCGGGCTGGGAGGCCCGGGGGGTGGATTTCCGGAGTCGCCACCATTTTCTGACCCTGGATTATTCGGAAGGCTTTCCGCCCCGCTGCTTTGAGGGGCAGGCGGTGCTGCTCGATACGCTGGCCTGCCAGCTGCTGCGCAGCCCCGACGAAATCGCCGCCCAGGCGGGGCGTCTCCCCGGCAAACTCGCGGCCCTCGAATGCCCCAGCTGTGCCCACCCCATCCAGTGGGTGCCCGGCAGCGCCAATCATCTGGCCTGTCCGGCCTGCGGCGCCCGCCTGGATGCGACCGACCCCCGGGCCCAGGTACTGACCCAAGCCGCCCAGGCCGAGCGCAGCTACACCCTGGAGCTGGGCCTGCAAGGCCCCCTGGATGGCCAGCCCGCCACCCTCATCGGCCAGATGCAGTGCAGCAGCCCGCGCCTGGGCGCTTGGTCGGAGTATCTGTTTTTACGCCAAGACGGCAGCCTGCGCTGGCTGGTGGAATCCGACGGGGCGTGGGAACTGGCTACGGTGCTCGATGTGTGGCCCGACAGTGTTTCGCCCAGCGCGGTCAAGCTGGAGGGGCAAGCCCATCTCCAGCTGCGCAGCTATCCCAGCACGGTGCAGCATGTGGCGGGGGCTTTCAATTGGGCGGTGCAGGTGGGCGATGTCACCCAGATCACCGAATACCGGGCCTCGGAGCGCGGCGTGCGCGTGTTTCGGGAGCAGAGCGCCGATGAAATCACCTGGTCCCGCAGTCGCCCCTTCAGCCCAGAAGCCCTGGCTAAGCTGGGGGTCTCGGCCAAGGCGTTGGCGGCAGCTCGGGATGCCCAGGAGGGCGACGACCCCGAAGGCGAGGATGCGGACGGGGACGATGCGCGCATGTCCCCCTGGTTGCCACGTCTGGGCAAGATCTGCGCGGCCCTGCTGTTGTTGCTCAACGCCCGTGCGCTGGCGCTGGATACCGGCTTTGCCCTGACCGTCTGCGTGGTGGCCTTGCTGCTGTTCTGGCTGCCCATTCTGGCCTGGCGCTGGGGAGGTGATGCATGAAGTTCGGCCCCTGGGGATATCTGCTGTATTGCGCCG